>SKVX01000306.1 GCA_007129225.1 Halomonas sp. | reverse complement strand
GTACTCCGCATCGCGGTACTCGTATTCGATCGGCCGATGTGGTTCGGTTTGTCTCCGAAAAATGCTGGTCGGTGCGAGCGCCGAGTGCGACGGTGGTCCGCGCCCTGGATTGGTCGGCTCGGAACCGGGACAGCCGCGATGAACGCGACCGTAATTTCTTGGCAGATGCTAAGTGAAAGATTAGGTGACGGATTATGTGAAAGATCACGTAGGGTGGTACGGGATGCTGGGGCCGACGGCGCTCCTGGACCTGGGTGGGATTCAGGTCGTCGTGATATCGATTCGCACCCAGTGCGCCGATCCGGTGTTTCTGGAGATGATGGGGCTGGACATCGCCAGGACTCGAGCCGTGGTGGTGAAGTCCCGCGGTCACTTCCGGGCCGGCTTCGACGAATTCTTCGCCCCGGATCAGGTCATCGAAGTCGATACACCGGGCCTGACTTCGCCGATCCTTACAAGGTTCGATTTCAGATACCTGCCACGACCTGTCTTTCCTGTCGACACCCAAGTCGTTTGGCAGTTGCCGGCATAAGCTAGCCATCTAACGTCGCATACTTGCACGATTACTGTATCAATATGGTTGGTAATTTTTGGCGTATCTATACGCCAGCGGCATCGAGCTATCATGTCTTTGCATTCGCCATGTGGCCATAATGCAAATAACCTGTAGTTGTGACTGAGACACCCTCCTTCCTACAATAAACAATGGGAATTCAAATGAATAAGTTCTTGAAGTGGACCGTGACAGCCGCCGCCACAGCAGTCGTGCTGGGGGCGGCAGGTCCGGCGATGGCCAAGACCATCAAGTTTGGCATGAATGCCCCCCAGGGCGACAACCCTGAATGGAATGCACTGGTCGCCTTCAAGGATCATGTCGAATACAAGACCGAAGGCGAAATAACGGTTCAGCTCTTCCCGAGTGCCCAGCTAGGCGCCGAGCGTGCCTGTGCGGAACAGGTCCAGCAGGGTGCTGTCGAGGTCTGTCTGGTGGACACCGGTGCGCTGGCTGGTTTCTACAATAATATTCAAGTGCTTTCGATTCCCTACCTCTTCATGTCTTCGGCGCATGCCTGGGCTGTTTTCGATAGCCCATTCTTCAAGGAACTGGCCGAGGATATGCGGCAGGAAACCGGTATCCGGGTCATGTCCTGGGGCGAGAATGGGTTCCGAAACTTCACTAATAATGTACGCCCGATACGTGCTCCGGAAGACCTTGGCGGGTTGAAGATGCGAGTCATGGAGAGTCCTGTTTTTATTCGTTTCGTTGAGTCTTTCGGGGCTGCAGCGACACCAATGCCTGGCTCCGAGATCATCATGGCGGCCAGGCAAGGGGTCATCGATGGCCAGGAAAATCCCGCCCAGGTCAATTACGACTACAACCTGATGGATGTTCAGAAATACATGTCCACCAACGAGCATATCCTCGGGGTTCATGCTTATATCATCAACGACACTTTCTTCGAAGGGCTGAGTGATGACGAAAAGGCGGTGGTGCTTGAGGCGGCAACCCTTGCCGCGAGTATAGAGAACACCCAGAAGCTGGCAGGGGCAAAGAAATATATTGACCTGATCAGGGATAAAGGTGTGGAAATCCATATGACCACCATGGCAGAAAAGGCCGCTTTCGCGGAAGTGTCGCAGGAACCGGTACTGGAATACCTGAGGGAGCAGGTCAGTGAGGATCTGGTTCAGCGTTTGCTGGATACTGCTGCATCCTATGAACCTGCCCTTTATGGACGATAGGAAGGTAGCAGGACGCATGTGAACCGATGGCCAGTAGGGGAGGGAGGCACTGCTTCTCCCCCTCTCTTGTTGCTGAAGGCGTCAATACCACCATGATGGATAATTCCGCTTCGCCAGTGGCCCCGAGTACTCGTCAACACCATCAGGAGAAATCCAGCATGAGGAGACGCGTCTTCAAGCTTGCCATGGGGCTTACTCATGTCACGGAGGCCATTTCCGCCGTCCTGCTGATTGCTATCATCCTGATGAACGTGGCCCAGGTCTTTTACCGCTATGTGCTGGTGGATCCTCTCTCATGGAGTGAGGAGACCATGCGCTATTCTACCGCCTGGATGGTCATGCTGGCCGGCAGTGCTGCCCTGTTCCGGGGCGAGCACATGGTGATCAGCTTGTTTACGAGTGTGCACTCGCCACTCTTCCGGCGACTGCTTCACCTCACGGTGCTGACCTGCATCGCTGGCTTTTGTCTGCTGTTGATGTGGGAAGGCTTTCCGGCGGCCATTAACAACATGCGACAGGTGGCGCCTGCGACCCGTATCCCGATGACCATTCCCTACATGGCGATACCCGTGGGGGCTTCGCTGATGTTGATCAAGGTGCTGTGCCTCATGGTCTTGCCTGAGGATGTGCTGCGGCGAGAAATCTCCGAGGAGAACAAGCCATGATCACGATGTCCATCGCCTTCATCATCATGCTTATTATCGGTGTACCGATCGTGTTCGCCCTCGGTATCGCTGGCGCCATCGGCCTGTGGTCCCTAGACCTGAACCTGATAACGGTGCCTACGCGGTTGTTCACTGGCATGGACAATTTCGTCCTCCTGGCTGCCCCTTTCTATATCTTCGCCGGGGAGATCATGAACCGTGGAGGCATCACGACACGGCTGATACGGCTGGCCGGATTGGTCACCCGAGGTGTGCCGGGTGGCACTGCCTATACTAACGTCTCGTCTTCGGTCTTGTTCGCGGGGATATCGGGTGCTGCAGTCGCCGATACTGCAGCACTCGGACAGGTCTTCATCAAGGGGATGCAGGAGGAGGGCTACGACAAGAACTACGCGGCAGCCGTGACGATCGCTTCATCGATCATCGGCCCCATCGTCCCCCCGTCCGTGATCATGATCATCTATGCCGCTGTCACCCGCCAGTCGGTAATCGACCTGTTCATCGCGGGGATCGTCCCCGGCCTGATGCTGGCAGGCGTCATGTGGCTGGTGATCTGGTGGCAGGCTCGCGGCGGGCGACTCCCCCGCTCCAGCTACAAGGTGGAGCGGCACGAGATCGCCACCCTGGTCCGGGACGGGTTGTTGGTGATGGGGCTGCCGCTTCTGATCGTCGGTGGGACACTGCTAGGTATCTTTACTGCCACCGAAGCGGGTGGAGTGGCCGTCGTCTACGCGCTGCTTATCTCCTGGTTCGTCTTCAAGACCATGGATCTTGCCAGCCTTTGGGATGCGCTGAAGAGCAGTGCCCGGGTCACGTCGACCATCTACCTGATCATTGCGGCCGCGACGGTGGTGTCCTACGTGCTCACCATTGCCGGGATCGGGAGCTGGGTTCAGGGGTTTGCGCTGCAGTTTGCCGACAATCCCACCCTATTCCTCATGGTCCTCGTCGCGGTCCTGCTGTTGATCGGAACCTTTCTAGAGCCGGGGGCCGCCATCGTGCTGATCGTCCCTATGCTGATGCCGGTTACGGCGGCAATGGATATCGATCCGATGCAATTCGCCATGATCGTAATTCTGCCCCTTACGCTGGGTCTGATCACGCCGCCGGTGGGCGTCTGCCTCTTTGTGGCCTGCCGAATCGCCGAGAGTCCCGTTTTCCCCATTTTTCGCGCCGTTCTCCCATTCCTGGTGGCGGAAATCGGTGTCGTCGTCATGCTGGTGCTCATTCCTGGCCTGTCTTCCTTCCTGCCGACGCTGCTGCGCTGAGGCACGTAACAAAGGGACCCTAAGATGCTTGTGATTTCAGAAAGCCTTGCCCGAGAGCTGGTGAGCGTCGAAGACGCCATCAGGGAGGTGGAGCGTACCTTTGCCGGCATGGCGAGGGGGGAGGCACGAAACTATCCTGTCGTGCGTGAAGAGCTCGGATATCGGGATGCGGTCTACGGGGTGAAGTCCGGTGGTGATGTGGTGGCCCCCATCCTCGGGCTCAAGGCCGGTGGATACTGGCCAAACAATGCCGGGAAGGGCCTGGGTAACCATCAGTCCTCGACACTCTTGTTCGACCTGGAAACTGGACGAGCCACGGCTCTGGTCAGTGCAAACTACCTGACCGGTATCAGGACCGGGGCGGCGAGCGCCATCGCAACCCGATACTTGGCGCGTGAAAATGCGAGTATTGTCGGGATCATCGGTACCGGGGTTCAGGCCGAATACCAGCTCAGGGCCACCATGGCGGTCAGACGCGTGGAACGGGTCCACGCCTGGGACCCTTCGGAGAAGAGCCTGGGGAACTTCAGGGAGACGGTTGCCGGGCTCGGGCTGGAGTGCGTCACCGAGCCTGGTTGCGAAGCCGTTGCACACGAGGCGGAAATCCTGGTCACGGCAACACCCTCGCGCAGGGCACTGGTGGAAAAGGAATGGATACGTGCGGGCACCCATATCAGCGCCATGGGGTGTGATACCAAGGGCAAGCAGGAGCTGGATCCGGCACTGGTTGCTGCCAGCGCCCTGTTCGTGGATGAGGCCGAGCAATCCATCAGTATCGGTGAGTTTCAGCATGCCTACGCTAGCGGCTTGATTACCATGGAGAGTCTTCGCGGCAGTATCGGCCAAGTCATCGAAGGGCACTGTGATGGCCGGCGGGATGCCAATGAGATCACGATTTTCGATGGTACCGGTGTGGCGTTGCAGGACCTGGTAGTGGCAGAGCTCGCCGTACGCCTGGCGAAGGAGCATGGCCACGGTATGACGATTGATTACTGACGCACCGACTTCCTGCCTGGTTCAAGAGGGGCCCAGGGCGCCCCTCTTCCCCAGCCTTTACCAGCCGTTGATTCGCGGCCAGGTGGCGATGATCTCGCAGCCGTCACCCTTGTTGCTGTCGACGAGATAATAGTGATTGTACATGGCTGCGGTCATGCAGACATGGTTGGGATAGACGCGAAGTCGCGTGCCGACCGGCAGCTCTTCGTACGAGTCACCTTCGACCAACGGAACCTGACCGTGCTCCTGGTAGACCCTTGCCACCTTCATCCTCTGCTTGAGGGGGGCTCCTCTCGCATCGGTCACCAGGCCGAACCCGACATCATCTGGCATGTGCTCAGTACTGCGGTCCTTGGACAAGGCCAGTGCCCCGGCGTTGATGAGTAGTCTGTTCAGCGAGGCGTGGTGGCTGCAGACCTCGGTGATCACGGAAACGGCCAGGTCATCGACGCCACAGGAGTTGATCTGTGCCTGGAACATGTCGCCGAACATGTAGACACCCGGGCGTACTTCCGTCACGCCATCCAGCGAACGAGCATAGAGCGCCGTCGGGGTGGATCCAATGCTGACTGTGGTGCAAGGGATGCCATGGTCACGGATTCGTTCGGCTGCCATGACCGCGGTAGAGCGCTCCATCTCGGCGACCTCCTCGATCTCGGCAATCGAGCGACACTGGTAGGAGTGGCCGGCATGGGTCATGACGCCGGCAAAGCGTGCATGAGAGGCCTCATGGGCAAGGCGGGCGATCTCGATGACCTCCTCGCTGTCGGGAAAGACGCCCGAGCGGCCTTCACCGCAATCCAGCTCGACCTGAACCAGAAACGTCGCACCGAGTTCCTTTCCCTTCTTGCAGATCACTCGGGTGACCTCAACGCTGTCGGTGATCAGGGTGAGGCGTGCTCCCTGTTGCTGAATGCTGGCAACTCGCTCCAGCTGATCCGGCAGGATGCAGACGGCATACTGGATGTCCATGATGCCATGACTGGCGAAATACTCGGCCTCTTTCAGAGTGGATACAGCAACACCACCGGCTTGTCCTTCCATAGCCAGGCGTGCCACATCGATGGATTTTGCAGTCTTCAGGTGAGGGCGAAGTGTGACATCCTTGCTCTTGGCAGCTTCGGCCATTCGCCGAATATTCCTCACCAGTTTGGCTCGATCGAGAATCAGGCTCGGCGTGGGAATGTCAAATATTGTGGTAGGAGTCATGGGGGAGGCGAGACCTCTTAGGTCGTATCAATGAAAATGTCTTAATTTTTCATTGATACACTATGCATGTCGCAACAAGCTGGCCAATGCCGCTTTCTCCTAGCGCAATGCCTAGAACGAAAGATGTGGAACGATGTCGCAGAAAGCCGGCATCGGGGCCGCGGAGCTGTTTCAGGACGACTTCGATGGCGAGCCGCGTCATGTGGCCATTCAGCCGCTGTTGGAGCGGATGGCGCCGTGAAGTCGGCAAGGCATGGGGCGTCTCACAGCTGCCAAATATCGGGATGCCCCGCCTTGAGCACGCCCTGTTCGTCCCAGTCGTCCCAACCGGCGAAGGAGATCGGCGTTTCGCCGTTGAGTCCTTCCAGCCGTTGCGCCCAGGCCGCCTTCTCGGCCTCCAGGCGCTGGCGGAATGTCGCCTCCACTTCGTAGCTCAACCCGCCGCCCTGAACGCCGTAGGTGACCTGGGGCGGCAGCACGATGACGCCGAGGTAGTAGAGCGAATAGTGGATCGGCCACAGCAGTGCCACGATATGGCCGCTGCGACCGTGCCGGGTGAAGGTGGGCGCCGGGGCGCCGGTGGTCACCGAGAGCATCACCCGCTTCTCCGGAAAGCGCCCGCGGTCGTAGCGCATCCGGCCGGAGTAGAGCCCGCCGTAGACGAACACCCGAT
>SKVX01000446.1 GCA_007129225.1 Halomonas sp. | reverse complement strand
CTGCATCAGAAGATTGTTGAATGTGCCGATGAAGCGAGACCCGAGCAGCGACTCTGGCGACTTCTGGTGGAATTGACCCAACGTCAGCTGCAGCGAGAGCTGGCTTGGCTGCAGCCACTGATCGACCGGCATGCGGTGGAAGCGTCCCCTTTCCATACGCCGCACGGCGACAAGGCAACGGTTGCCAAACGAGCGAGTGATGATGGCAATGAATACGGGAATGCCGCTGTCGTCTCTGTCCCCCAGTCCTGTGGCCGTTGTGGTGCGGAATTCATACCGAGTGCAATCCTGAATGAAATGCAGCAGCGCCTGGAGCAAGCCGGACTCAGTGCCGATCATCTGGTGGTCTGTGCGGACTGCAGTGAAGTGGATACTTCGAGGACCGGTCCAAAGCCACTGGAGGGCGGGTACAAGGGCGCTGACGTGTCGCACAGGCAGGGTTCATGAAGGAAAGGCACGGGAGCCATAGCATGCAGATACAGGCCTTGAGTGAGGTCAGTGCCGCTTACACATTGACCGAAGAGGGCGGCCAGTCGATCGCCACTTCCTCAGCGGGCAGCCCGCTACGCTATGTCCACGGTAGCGGCGAGATGCTACCGGCACTGGAGCAAGCCCTGCTCGGCAAGCGGGTGGGTGAACGGGTCACGGTGACCCTGGCGCCGGAGCAGGCCTACGGCCCCTACCGACCTGAGCTGGTGTTCGAGGCGGTGCATGACAACCTGCCTCCCGGCCAAGCTATCAAGGTCGGCATGACGTTGACGCCGGGGGGACAGCGCGGTCGGTTCTCACTGAAGGTGGTAGCCCTGACCGACAATGGCGCCATGCTGGATGGCAACCACCCGCTCGCCGGCAAAACCGTGACCTGGCAGCTGGAGATCCTCTCCGTCAAGCCGGGCTCCGCAACGGACCATGGGAATATCGACCACCAGCCTATACGCTGGGTGGAACTCGATGACTGAGCCTAATCCATCGTCACCGGTCAAAGGCCATGGCAATAACCACTAGGTTTTGTCCGAAAACTGGCTGCGCTTGGCCATACGGCGTTAAAAATCGACTCAAAGTACTCATTAACACCCCGTAAACTCCGTCTTTTCGCCAATTTTTGCCTTGTCTGACCTTCGCTCGCCGACTTTTCAGACAATGCCTAACCTAGGCAACCTCCGCCGGGGCGCCTAACGGCGCCAGTCGCGATGGAAACTCGGGGCGCCGAACCGAGCGCTCCGACAGCTGCTTTTCCCACCTACGGTGCCACTCCAACTTGTAGGAGGAAGCTTCAGCTCACGACTGGAGGCCGAAGGCCTCCCAGCAGTGTTGCCGGTGCGTGCAACGAACGCCAGCCCGGCGGCCTCCGCCAAGGCGCCTGCGGCGCAGTCGCGATGGAAACTCGGGGCGCCGAACCGAGCGCTCCGACAGCTGCTTGCTTTATCAACACATGGCTAAGCGTCTCTCCGGGCGGTTGCCCATGGCGGCGAGGCGCTGCTGCAGCCGCCGAAGGCGTTCCTCCTCGCCCTGTGCCGCTGCCTCAAGCGACTTCACCGCCCAGGCCGGGAGCTCCGCCTTCAAGCCGTAGTAGACCCACTGGCCATCACGGCGGTCGTTGAGCACACCACAGGCACGCAGCTGAGCCAGGTGGCGCGACACCTTGGGCTGCGACTCATCCAGCACGTGGGTCAACTCGCAGACACACAGCTCACCTTCTCGCAGTATCAGCAGGGTCAACATCAGCCGGGTTTCGTCGCCCAGGCATTTGAACAGTTTATTGGGTTCCAGAGAGATCAAGACGCATTCCCGGTTTCTAGTTCATCATCAAGTCTACCGCACCCTGACCATGGCGTCAGTGCAACCGGGCACTTGCCGTGTATTGCGTTCTGGACCCCGGTCGATCAGAGCAGCAGGCCGAGTGCGGCCAGGGTACAGAGCGACAGCGACGCCCCCTGGAGCAGGCGACGATCGAGGCGATGGGCGATGCGATCCGCCAGGGCATTGCCGGCGAATACCGCCGGCAGAAATGTCAAAGCCAACGCCAGATGCCATAGCCGCACCTGACCGGCAAGCGCCAACGTCGCCAAGGTCAACAGCGACGTGATGATGAAGAAAGCCGCCAGGTTGCCACGCAGCCGATCCGGGGAAAGCCCGTGCCACAGGAGCACCATGGGAGGCCCGCCGATGGCGGCCACGGTGCCGAAGACACCCGACAACACCCCGGCCCCGAACAGGCTTGCCGAATTGACCGGCAAGCGAAACCGGAACAGGGTTACTGCCACGGCAAACAACACGCTGGCGGCAATCAACTTCTCGAGCACGACCATGGGGGAAGTCAGCAGCAACCAAAGGCCCAGGCCATTGCCGGGCAACCGTCCCACCAACGCCATGCCGATCTCGCCGATTCGGATCTCATGCCGATACTGCCGGACCATCATGAGCGATACCATGAAGCCGAAAAGCACCAGGATGACCGGCACCAGGCGCGGCTCCAGCATCAATAGCAGCGGCGCCCCTACCACTGCCAGGCCGAAACCGGTGGCACGTTGCACGAAGGCGCCCAGCAAAAGTACCAGGGCACAACCCAGCCAGACCGTGAGGTCCAGATCGAGCCATGACTGCAGCGACTCAAGCATGGGCCGGCATTCCCGCCAGCCGACGCAACCCCAGGTTGCCGATCAGCGATGCCAGCAGCATGGTAAACACCATGGGCCACAGGCTCTCGATCTCGAAAATACCGACCATGACACCGGCCAATGCGGCGGAACCGAACTTGATCCCGCCCATCATGGCCGTCGCCGTGGCGCTCATATGACCGAAGTGATCGAGCAGTGCCGACATGGCATTGGGCGTGATCAGGCCGATCATCCCGGCATAGACCATGACAAGCAGGACGACGACGGGAAGCGAGGCAAGCCCCAGGGCCGCCGCCAACGCCAGCCCCAGGGCAGCGACCAGTTGGATGCTGAGGCCGAGATGCAGGTTCTGCTGGGGCGTGCGACGAATCAATAGATGAATGTTCACCCGATTGGAGAGCGCGATCACCAGCACATTGGCGCCGAACACCACCGGGTACATGGCCGGCGACAGGCCGAAATACTCCAGGTAGATATAGGGCGATGCCGTGATGAAGGCAAACAGGCCGCCGAAGGAGGCTGCCACGGCGCAGATGTAGCCCATGGCCTCGCGGTGGCGCAGGACGCTGGCGTAATTGGCCAGCACCTGGCGAAACGATGCGACGGGCTGGCCTGGGTCACGGGTCTCGGGTAAACGGGTGCCCATCAGCCACAGCAGGAAGGCTGCATACACGGCCAGGAAGACAAAGATCAGCCACCAGTCGGCGAGATAGAGCAGTCCACTCCCCACCACCGGCGCCACCAGCGGCGCCAGCATCATGATCATGACCATGGTGGACATCACACTCGCCGCCTCGCGGCCGCTGAAACAGTCGCGGACGATCGCGGCTGAATTGACCACGCAGGCACCGCCTCCCAGCGCCTGGACGAAACGCCAGGCCAGCAGCTCGGGCAGGGTTCCGATGGTGGTGATGGCCAAGCTGGCCAGCAGGAACAGCACCAGCCCTCCCAGCAGGACAGGCTTGCGCCCCACCCGATCGGAAAGCGGCCCGAAAAGCAGCTGGCCGATGGCGAAGCCGGCCAGGAAGACGCTGATCGACAGCTCTGTATGATGAATGCTGGCCCCTATGCTGTCAGCAAGCGCTGACATCGCGGGCAGGTAGGCATCGATGGCGAAAGGCGCAAGCGCCGTATTGGCCGCCACCAGCAGTGCCACGCGGCGAGGATTGAGAGTCAAGACAGCTCCCTGTCGGTTGATGTCCGCACATTGGTAGGCTGCTAATGATAGCCCAAGTCGGCTCGCCTGTCGTGCATCACCCTGTTACCACTCCGAGTCGCTTGCTAAAGTGATCGGATACTCAACCCCAGGAGCTAGTACCAATGGCAGAGGACCTGCTTTCACAACTCAAACAGATGAGTACCGTGGTTGCCGATACTGGTGATATCGACACCATCCGCCGCTTCTCGCCGCAGGATGCCACGACCAACCCCTCGCTGATTCTCCAGGCGGCACAGCAGGAAAATCGACGCGCCCGCATGGCGGAGATCGCCTGCCACAGCACCGATATCGATGATGCTCTGGACGCCGTGGCTGTCGAGATCGGCAGTGAGATCAGTGCGCTGGTCCCCGGCTATGTCTCGACCGAGGTCAGCGCCAGACTCTCCTTCGATACCGACGCGACCTTGGCGCGCGCCCGCTCCCTGATCGAACGCTATGACCGCCACGGCATCCCTCCGGAGCGGATCCTGATCAAGGTCGCGGCCACCTGGGAAGGCATTCGCGCCGCCCGTCAGCTGGAGCGGGAAGGCATCCGCACCAACCTGACCCTGCTCTTCAGCTTCACCCAGGCTCTCGCCTGTGCCGATGCCGGCGTCACGCTGGTCTCGCCTTTCGTCGGGCGCATACTGGATTGGCACAAGGCGGAGTGGCCGGATGGCGACTTCAGCGGTGACAACGACCCCGGGGTGAAATCCGTCAAGCGGATCTACGAACACTACAAGGGGCATGGCTACCGCACCATCGTCATGGGCGCGAGCTTTCGCAACATGGGCGAGATCCAGGCGCTGGCAGGTTGCGACCGGCTGACCATCTCCCCGGCGTTGCTTGGCGAACTGTCGGAAACCCAGGGTCGCCTCGAACGTCGCCTGGTGCCGATGGATGCCGAAACCTCGGCCCCGGAACCCCAGGATGAAGCCGAGTTTCGCTGGTCCCTCAATGAGGATGCCATGGCCACCGAGAAGCTGGCGGAGGGGATTCGCAAGTTCACCGCCGACCAGCGCAAGCTCGAGGCGCTGCTGGCAAAATTGAGAAAACAGGGATGAACACAGCGCTGAGAAAGCGGCGTTGAAACAGGCATCGTGAAGGTAGCGGGAAGAGCCGTAGCACATCCGCCGAGGCGCGGGACGTCTTGGCGGGATACGCCAGCCCGGCTGCGAGCAACAGCGGCTTGAGGCTCAGGGCTGTTTCGAAGAGGCTTCCTGGGCTTCCAGCATCTCGACAAGTGGCTGGAATTCCTCGCGATTGTGCTCATTCATGCGCATCAGGATACGGTGCGCCTCGAGAATACGCTGCCGGGTTTCCTCCATGTCGGCCGGCACCTCGGGTAGTTCGCACAAAGCGCAGGACTCGGTGATGGGGGTCTCAACCATGGTGAAGAACTGGGAAAAGCCCATGACCTCTAGCATGCGCTGCACATCGGGGTTATGCACCACAATGGTGGGCTTGTACTTGATGCGATCCTTGACCGCCATGGCCACCTTGGCCAGGAACCCTAGGGCGGTGGAATCCACATTGGTTGCCTCACGCAGATCGATGATCAGCGTCTCGAGGCCAGGCGTCTCTGCCAGTTGCTGAGCCTGGGTGTCCAGCGTGGCGCACAGGGTGAGTCGCACGTCACCGCAAAGCTTGAGTACGAAGACACCTGAGTCGAACGCTGCCTTTACGCGGCCCTCATTAATGATCATCGCCAAATCCGCTCAACATCATGATCGTCAGGTCATCAGGCAGCTCTTCGCCACTGAGCTCACTCTCGGTATCCATATCATCCAAGGCGTTCAGGGCCAAGCTGTCTCGAAGTCGTTCCAACGTAGTACAGGTTACGATACGTTGCTCCAGCTCCCTGAGCCTCATGTCGAGCGTCTCGCCCGGCAGGCATTCCAGAATTCCATCTGAGCACAACCATAACGTGAAGTTCGCCGGCAACCTATACCTCAAACGTGGATACTCCACATTGGGAAACAAACCGACCGGCATTCCCTCACCGGGCAATTCGACGGCACTGCCATCCGCCACCAGCAGCGGTTTCGGGAGCTGCGCCCCCAGCGAGTAGTAGAGCCAATGATCGACATGGTCTATCACACCGACGAACAGTGTCGCATGCTTGCCGATCCCGGTGTCCAGCAGCTCCCGGTTGAGCGCCGTCAGCCAGTGTGACGGCAGATGGTCCGGCTGCGTTCCATCCCACTCATTCAGCCAGCGGTTACACAGGTACTTTAGCAGGACCGTGACAAATGCCGAGGAGGCGCCATGGCCCGACACATCGGCGAAATAGAATAGCGTGTAGCGGTCATCGAAACGCTGAAAGTCGAGAAAATCGCCCGACAGGTAGAGCGACGGCACCAGCCAGTAATCGCAAGTGATGCCTCCCAGCGTCTGGGGGTGGGGAGGCAGCAGCTTGCGTTGGATCTGACCGCCCGCCTGCTGGTCCAGGCGTAACAGGGCCAGGTGGGTCTCCAGGCTCTCGTTGAGCTCCTCCAGATGTTCGTTCAACTGGGCCAGGCGCTCGCGATCGAGGTTTCTTTCCTCCTCCAGCCGGCGCAACTCGATGGCCTTGCGTATCATTCGCCGCAGCAATTGCCCATGCCGCATGGGTTCGACGACATAGTCCACCAGACCGACGTCCACTGCCGTCAACAGGTCGGCATCGAGGCGCGAGTCGCTTACCACTACCGTCGGCAGACGCTCGGTCAGGCTCGCCCAGGCCAGGCTCGGCACCGCCCGCGCATGCGCGACGACCAGCGCCGTCTCGGCGGGAAGGTCCTCGAGTCGCTCGGCGGCAAACACCGCCAAGCCATCCCGGGCAATGGTGTCGGCCAATGCGTCACGATAGTCACCGGGCTCATCGAGTACGCCAATCAACGGCTTGGGTGCATCCATGGATCAGGCCTCAATCGGCGAAATCAGAATCGTCGAAGTCCGCATCGTCGAAATCGAAGTCAAACTCATCGCTGGCAAAGGGATCGTCGCCCAGTTCTCCGTCGCTGACCTCGAAACGCCGTCGCTGCAAGTAGGCATCGCGAATGAAGACGTAGCGGTCACCATGTATCAGCTCTTCCTGATCGAGCAGTCCTGCGCGCATGTCCACGACCCTCAACGCGGTCAACCCGTAGCGTACCTTGTCATCTTCTACATAAGTGAGAGGATAAGTATAGGTGTCAAGCGGCAGTCCGGCAGTGTCTCGCAGGGTGCTCGGCCCCAGCAATGGCAGCACCAGATAGGGGCCTTCGCCGACACCCCAGACCCCCAATGTCTGGCCGAAATCCTCGTCGCGCCCGGTGATTTCCATATGGGTCGCAAAATCCCATAGGCCGCCGATACCCACGGTAGTGTTGATCAGGAACCGCGAGGTGGCGATGCCGGCATTGCCTGGCTTGCCCTGCAGCAGACTGTTCAGCGCCGTACGGATCTCACCGAGGTTGGAAAAGAAATTGCCCACCCCGGTCTGAACCGGCTGGGGCGTAACGGTGCGGTATCCCCGAGCAACCGGCTTGAGAACGGCACGATCCAGTGCGTCGTTGAAAGCGAACACCTGGCGATTGAACCCCTCCCAGGGATCATCCGGATGTCGATCCTCGACCGGCATGTTGCTGGCACAGCCGGCCAGCATGACCATTGTCATCAAGGCGACCAAGGGCCGTGTGACGGAACCGGTCCGCTTATTCGCCATCGCGAGAGTCTCCCTGCATGGATAACCGAAGTGGCCGCATCATTGGCGGCGCACCACAACGCAGCCGGCACTGTACCCGGCTCCAAAGGAGCAGACCACCCCCAGTGCACCCGGGGATAGATCGGCGTGGTGCAGATGGAAGGCGATGATCGAGCCTGCCGAGCTGGTATTGGCATAGCGATCGAGGATGATCGGGGCCTGGGTAGTGTCGGGGTCATGGCCCAGCACCCGGCGCGCAATCAGGTCATTCATGTGGCGGTTGGCCTGGTGCAGCCACAGGCGGGAAAGATCGTTTCCGGAGAGCTCGAGGCTGGCCAGATGGTCGCCGATCAGGGCCGCCACCATGGGACAGACCTCCTTGAACACGCGCCGCCCTTCCTGCACGAAAAGCTTGTCGACCGCCTGCGGATCACTGTCGGTGACCCGATTGAGGAAGCCGGCATTGTTGCGGATGGCATTCGAGAAGCGTGTCACCAGGCGCGTGCCGAGGACCTCGAAGCGCACCTCGGCGGTGGCCAGTTCAGCGTCTTCCAGCACCACGGCGGTACAGGCATCGCCAAAGATGAAGTGGCTGTCACGATCACGGAAGTTGAGGTGCGCCGAGCAGATCTCGGGGCTGACCACCAGCGCACGCTTCACGTTTCCGGACCGTATGGCATTGGTGGCCATGTCGATGGCGAACGTGGCCGAAGAGCAGGCCACGTTCATGTCGAAGGCGCAACCGGTAGCACCCAGCGCCGCCTGCAGCTCCACCGCCACTGCCGGATAGGGTCGCTCCAGGTTGGAGCAGGCGACGATGACCAGTCCGATGTCAACGGCTTCGATGCCCGCGGCTGACAGGGCCTGCCGTGCAGCCACCAGCCCCATCTCGCACTGGATCGATGGTTCGTCGTTGGCACGTTCAGGCAGGTGCGGGCGCATGCGCTCGATATCGAGAATGCCCTCGGCATCCATCACGTAGCGGCTATGTATGCCGGAGGCCTTGACGATGAATTCGCTGCTGGAGTGAGCCAGGGGCTCCCGTTCGCCGGCCTCGATGGCGGCTGCATTGCGGCCATTTTCCGCATCGACCCAGCGGTTGAACGACGCCACCAGGGCATCGTTGTCGATGGCGTGCTCCGGCGTGAATAACCCAGTGCCGGTGATCACGACGTCTGTCATGGTGTTCTCCCTCATGCGGCCACCTGGCCGCGTATGCTGTACCGGACATCGGCTTCGCCAATGCCCCATCGTCCTGGAGCCCCGCTGCCTGGCTCCTCTTCACGTCAGCCGTCGGTCGGCCTTGACCCAGTCAATTCTGCCCAGCGCCGCTCCAGACGCTTGGTGGATACCGGCATCCGGGTGCCGAGCTGCTGGGCGAACAGGGAGACCCGCAGCTCCTCGATCCACCAGCCGAACTCGACCAGCGCCGGCTCCTCGTGCCCCCCACGCCGCTGGCTCTCGCGCCGCGCCGCCAGACGCGCCTCGAAGTCCTGCACCATCTGCATGTGCATCTGGTCGCGCATGCGCTCCCGTGGTGCCTTCTCCAGCCGGATCAATGCCGCCTCCATGTAGCGTGGGTATTCGAAAAGCCACTCGCCGGCTTCTCCCACGAACCCCGGATGCACCAGGCGCTGCATCTGGGCCTTGATATCACTGTAAACCAGCGCCAGGGCCAGGCTAAGATTGCCCTTCAACGCCTTGGTCACTGCCAGGTGCCCTTCGAGGCCGGCCTGCAGGGTAGCGACCAGGGTTTCGGCATGCGGCAGCAGTTCTGCGGCGGAACGGCTGACTCGAGACACCAGCTCCTCCCGGGAGCGAGGCAGGGGCGACGTGGCCAGCACCTGGGTGAACACTGCCTCCACCACGTCCTCATTGAGCTGCCGCTTGCTGCCGACCTTGGCAAACAGCAGCGCACAGGTGTTGAGCCCCGGCAGCCGCTCGATAGCCTTGACCTGCTCCGGCAGCCTCGCCATGGCAAGCCGCACCACCCCGGTGCGATGCGCCTGCTCGGCCTTGCCCGGATGGTCGAAGAGTTCGACCCGGAAGGCATCGCCATCGGGCACCAGCGCAGGATAGGCCTCGACCCGGATGCCGGCCTGCGTGGTCACACGCGAGGGCGGCAGCGGTTCCATGGGCAGGTCCGTGACCGCCTCAGCGGTACTGGCTTCAGCGGCGAGGGCCCTGGCCCCTTCCCCGGCGGCCGCCTCGAAGCGACGCTCCAGGGCTCGGGCATCGCGCCCTTCGCCCAGTGTCTTCCCCTCGTGATCGACCACCCTCAGGTTCATGATCAGGTGAGGCTCGAGCTGCTCCGTACGCCAGTCATCCGGGTGGACACGAGCACCGGTCTTGCGGCGCAGGAACTCACCCAGGGCTTCGGTCAGCGGAATGTCATCGGGCACCAGTGCCTCGAGTGCAGCATCCACCCAATCGGGAATCGGCACCACCTGGCGACGCAGCGACTTGGGCAGCGACTTCAGCAGCGCAATGCACTTGTCGCGCAACAGGCCCGGAACCAGCCACTCCAGCCGTGCCAATGGCAGCTGGGGCAACATGGCTGCCGGCACCGTCAGGGTCACGCCGTCGTCAGGCGCGCCAGGCTCGAAACGGTAGCTCAGTGGATAGCGTACTCCATTCAGCATCAGCTCATCCGGGTATTGTGCCTGGGTGATCTCTTCGGCTTCACGAGCGAGCAGTGCGCTACGGTCGAACTTGAGAATATCGGGGGCGTCGCGCTCGGCGCTACGCCGCCAATGCTCGAATCCCTTGCCGTTGTGAATGTCGGCGGGAATGCGGGCATCGTAAAAAGCGAACAGTGTTTCTTCATCGACCAGAATATCACGCTTTCGTGCGCGATCCTCTAGCCCCTCGACCTCTTCGACCAATGCGCGGTTATGGTCGAAGAAGGCTCCCCGGGTGCGGAATTCGCCTTCCACTAGGGCGCGACGCAGGAACAGCTCCCGTGCCTCACCGGGTGCGATGGGGCCATAGTGAACCTTGCGACCCGAGACGATGGGCAGCCCGAACAGGGTCACCTGCTCATTGGCCACCACCTGGGCCCGCTTCATTTCCCAGTGGGGGTCGCTGTAGGTGCGCTTGACCAGGTGACCGGCCAAGGGCTCTATCCACTGCGGCTCAATCCTGGCTACCGTGCGGGCAAACAGCTTCGACGTCTCCACCAGCTCGAAGGCCATCAACCACTTGGGCGATTTCCTGGCCAGTCCCGACCCGGGGTGGATGACGAACTTGCGGTTGCGCGCGCCCAGGTATTCACGGTTCTCCGTGAGCAGGCCCAGGTGGGACAGCAGTCCGGGAAGCAGCGCCTTGTGAAGCTGCACGGCACTCTCGCGCCTTGCCCGCGCCCTGGTCTGCTCGTCTTCGACCCCGCTCATCGTTCGTGTGGGAGGGGGGACTTCGATCTCCATCTCGCGCAGCAGCTGGCGCAACTGGCGGAAGGTATCATGCCATTCGCGCAGGCGCAGATAATTCAGGTAGTGCTCCTTGCACCAGCGCCGCAACCGGTTCCCGGAGAACTCATCTCGCGCGTCCTCGAAGCCGTGCCATAGATTGAGCAGTGCGACGAAATCGGAGTCAGGATCCTGCCAGCGCCGATGCGCCTGATCGGCGGCCTCGCGCTTTTCCGCCGGCCGGTCGCGGGGGTCCTGCACCGCCAGGGCCGAGACCACGATCAGCACATCGCGTAGCCCACCCTGCTCTGCGCCGGCCAGCACCATTCGGGCCAGGCGAGGGTCGATCGGCAGACGGCTGAGCTTCCGGCCCAGAGGCGTCAATCGGTTGGCCGGGTCCACGGCACCCAGCTCGAACAGCAGGCGGAAGCCATCCTTGATGAAACGGGCATCCGGCGGGTCGACAAACGGAAAGTCCTCGATGTCGCCCAACTTCAGCGACAGCATCGACAGGATCACCGAGGCCAGATTGGTGCGCCGAATCTCAGGGTCGGTGAACCCCGGGCGGGAGAGGAAGTCCTCCTCATCATAGAGGCGAATACAGACACCTTCGGCCACCCGCCCGCAGCGTCCCTTGCGTTGATCGGCACTGGCCTGGCTGATCGGCTCCACCGGCAGGCGTTGGATCTTGGACTTGTAGCTGTAGCGGCTGATACGCACCAGCCCGGGATCGATGACATAGCGTATACCCGGCACCGTGAGCGAGGTCTCGGCAACATTGGTGGCGAGCACGATGCGGCGCCCGGCATGAGGCGCGAAAACCCGGTTCTGCTCGGCGTTGGAGAGCCGCGCATAGAGCGGCAGGATCTCGGTACTCTTGAGATCGGCGCGCCGCAGGGTATCCGCCGCCTCGCGGATCTCACGCTCCCCGGGCAGGAAGATCAGGATGTCCCGGGGGCCATGGAACCAGCGCTTCTCGCGTTCGACCGCCTCGATCTCCTCCACCGCATGCAGGATGCCCTCCTGCAGGGTGCGGTCGGCCTCGTCGTCGGCTTCGCGCACCAGAGGGCGATAACGCACCTCCACCGGATAGGTACGGCCAGAGACCTCCACCACCGGTGCCGGCCTTGGCTTGCCATCCTCGCCGGGCAGGGCGAAATGCGCGGCGAAGCGCTCCACATCGATGGTCGCCGAGGTGATGATCACCTTAAACTCGGGACGCCGCACCAGCAGTCGCTTCAGGTAGCCGAGCAGGAAGTCGATATTGAGACTGCGCTCGTGGGCCTCGTCGATGATGATCGCTTCGTAGCGGGTGAGATCCGGGTCGTGACGCGTCTCGGCCAGCAGGATGCCATCGGTCATCAGCTTGATCAGGGTGTCGTCACCGGTCTCGTCCGTGAAACGCACCTGGTAACCCACCTGCCCGCCCAGGGGCACCGACATCTCCTCTGCGAGCCGCGTCGCCACGGAGCGTGCCGCCAGCCGGCGCGGCTGGGTATGGCCGACCAGGCCGCGACGCCCCAGGCCCAGTTCCAGGCAGAGCTTGGGCAGCTGGGTGGTCTTACCCGACCCCGTCTCCCCCGCCACCACGACGACCTGATGCTCGCGCAGGGCGGCAAGAATATCGTCGCGCCGCTCGACCACCGGCAGGGACTCGGGATAGTCCAGCGTCACCGGCCTGGCTGCACGCTGCGCTACCAGCGCGGACGAACGTTCGACGGCTCGCCCGGCGTCGGCAAGCCCCCGGTCTACCGGCTTGCCCTCCTTCAAGCGCAGCGCCAGCCCGTCGAGCCGACGCTTGAGTCCGGCACGGTCACGCAGCATGACAGCGTCGAGCGCCTGGTAGAGGCGGTCGAGCTCGTTGTGCTCCGGGGAAGTCGCAGTAGAACCAGGACGAATTGCGGTGGTCACGAGATCCTCGCGCAAATGGAAAAAACCTGCCCGCTCCGGGCAGGCCGGAACGGGCAGGTCATTGTAACGCTCAGCGGCGGGTCGCGCCTAATGGCACCTGGCAGCGCCCGTGTATGTCAGGCCTTCTGCTCTCCTTGCCTCTCCTGCTCTTCATCGCGCAGCTGACGACGCAACACCTTGCCGACGTTGGTTTTCGGCAGCTCATCGCGGAATTCCACGAACTTTGGCACCTTGTAGGCGGCCAGTTCCTTCTTGCACCATTCGCGCAGTGCCTTCTCATCGAGGCTCTCGTCCTTGGCGACCACGAACAGCTTGACTGCCTCGCCGCTGCCCTCGTCGGGCACGCCGACGGCGGCCGACTCGACGATATCGGGGTGCCCCGCGACCACATCCTCGATCTCGTTGGGATAGACGTTGAAGCCCGACACCAGGATCATGTCCTTCTTGCGATCCACGATCTTGATGTAGCCATCTTCCTGCAGCACAGCGATGTCACCGGTCGCGAACCAGCCATCATCGCTCAACACCTTGGCGGTTTCCTCGTCGAGGTTCCAATACCCCTTCATGACCTGGGGTCCCTTGACGCACAGCTCCCCGGGCTCGCCCAGCGGCAGGTCATTGCCGTCGCCATCCACCACCTTCACGGAGGTGCCGGCCACCGGCTTGCCGATGGTGCCTAGCTGGATGGCGTCAATCGGGTTGAAGCTGACCACCGGTGCGGTCTCGGTGAGGCCATAGCCCTCGGCGATGGAGCACCCCGTCACCTCCTTCCAGCGTTCTGCCGTCGCCTTGGTCAACGCCATTCCGCCGGAAATGGTCAGGTGCAGGCGTGAGAAGTCCAGCTTGCGGAAGTCGTCGCGGTTGCAAAGGGCATTGAACAGGGTGTTAAGCCCAATGAACGCCGTGAACTGGATCTTCTGCAGCTCCTTGACGAAGTTGTCCAGGTCGCGGGGGTTGGTGATCAGGATCGAGTGGTTGCCGGTCTTCATCAGGAACAGGCAGTTCACGGTAAAGGTGTAGATATGGTAGACCGGCAGCGGCGCGATCACGACCTCCTTGCCCTCATCCAGGCCCGGGCCGATGGCCGCATCTGCCTGGAGCATGTTGGCCACCAGGTTGCAGTGGGTCAGCATGGTACCCTTGGGCATGCCCGTGGTACCGCCGGTGTACTGCAGCGCCGCAATATCGTCCAGTTTACGCTCGACCTCACGATGGTTACGTGAAGCACCGTCTTTCAGCGCCTTGCGAAACGGCACGGCCATGGGCAGCGAGTAAGCGGGCACCATCTTCTTGACATACTTGACCACGGCATTGATCAGGTAGCGCTTGGGGAATCCGTGCAGGTCGCCAAGTTCGGTGACCAGCACGTGCTCGATGTCGGTACGATCGAGGACCTTCTCGAGCTTGTCCGCCATGTTGGCGAGGATGAGTATCGCCCGGGCGCCGGAGTCCTTGAACTGGTGGACCATCTCGCGCTCGGTGTAGAGCGGATTGGTATTGACCACCACCAGGCCGGCACGCATGGCGCCGAAGACCGCCACCGGGAACTGCAGCACATTGGGCAGTTGAATGGCAATGCGGTCTCCCGGCTGTAGTCCGGTCTCATGCTGCAACCAGGCTGCAAAATCGCCGGAAAGCTTGTCCAGTTCGGTAAAAGTGAGGGTCTGGCCCATGCAGGTGAAGGCAGGGTTGTCGCCAAACCGCTTCACTGCCTCATGAAAGACATCCATGAGCGACTTGTAATTTTCCATCCCCTTCAACTCGGGGCCAGTCAATACATGGGTGTTGGCGTGCTCACTCATCAGCAATATCTCCGCAGCATCGTCGACGTCGGTCGCTCACCATCGAGCATCGACAGTTTTTATTGTCGCAAGCACCTACGATATACCAGGCGCCACGCCACTGTAAAACGGTCGATTGAAACAGACGTTCAAGTCCGAGCCATCCGTCCCTTTGGCAAGCTGCTGTTCACAAAGCTGGGCAATAATGGCCAAAAAGGCAAGCTGAGCTTCCGCGCAGCGATCGGCCCTGATGTCAGCCGACCTCGCCATCCGGCCCGAGGCGTGCCTCGATGATCCCGTGGCGCCAGACCAACAGCTCCCCAGGCACCATTCGCTCCCAGGCCTCGTTGCAGGTCAGCGGCTCCGTGGCCACCACCGATACCACGTCCTCGGAGGTGGTGTGCTCGGCAAAGTTCACCGTCAGTTCGGCATCGGAAAGCTCGGCCTTGCCAAAGGGAGCTCGCCGGGTGATATGAGCCAGCTTGGTGGAGCAATAGGTGTAAAGATATTCCCCGTCCGCCAACAGCAGGTTGAACACCCCCAGGCTGCGCAACCGCTCACAAAGCGAATGCAGCAATCGCCAGAGTTCCGACGCTTCGCCTTGCTCCGGGGGATCGGGATGCCGGTGACGCAGCTCGGCCAGCAGCCAACAGAAGGCATGTTCGCTGTCGGTATCACCCACCGGGCGATAGAAACTCAATGGCAAAGCCTGCCATCCCTCAAGCTGCCCATTATGGGCATAGCACCAGGTACGTCCCCACATTTCCCGGGTGAAAGGGTGGGTGTTGGCCAGGCGCACCACCCCAACGTTGGCCTGACGGATATGGCTGATGACGATATGCGACTTGATCGGATAGTCGGTGATCAGCCGAGCGATCGGCGAACGAACCGAGGGGTGCGGATCACGAAAGTCGCGGTAACCTCCCGCTTCGTAAAAGGCGATTCCCCATCCATCCCGATGCGGCCCTGTACCGCCACCACGGTGTAAAAAACCGGTGAAGCTAAAGCAGATATCCGTAGGCACGTTGGCGCTCATACCCAACAACTCACACATGCGGGTCCTCCCGTCGCGCCGTCGTGATACGACTCCGGTGGCCACGCCGCTGCCGGCGCCGCCAGGCCAGGCCCAGCAACAGCAGCGCCGCGGCGAGCAGCAAGAGCACTCCCCAGATGCGCGGGTCGTGCCGGCCGGCCTGGAGCTGTCTTTCGAGCATGGGCCGCCAGTCGTCCCATTGGCCCTTGGCCAGGCGCGGGAACCGTTCCACCAGGGTGAGGAATCGATCCATGCCGCCAGACTGCGAGGCGGGGGGGCGCGGTTCGCGAACCGGGTCCAACTCCTCATGGAAGCGCTCGATGCCCAGTACTGCAGGGCCTGCAGCCTGATCGATCGCCGTCTCGCCCTGTGGAAAGAGCAACAGCCTGGGCAGTTGCAGCTCACGTGTTTCACCGTCGAGAGTCACCTCGGCACGTAACAGCAGAGGCTGGCTGAGACCGGGATCCAGCTCCGGCAGCCCGATCAGCCAGCGCCGTGACGCCTGCGGCACGGCGTCCAGTCGCCCCCCCTGCAGTTGCCCATGCAGCCGCGTGTTGTCGTGATCCAGCAACGGATGCTCGGCCGTCAGCATGACTCGCTCACTCTCCACCTCGTGCTGCGCGGCGATAGCCGGCAAGACATTGACCGCCTGCATCCGCTGACGCCTGAAACCCTGTCCCTCGGCGCGAATCACCAACCGGGCCGTGCCCGTCAGCGCAGGGGCCGGCAAGGTGCCGACAAATCGCTCGGCCACCTGCTCGAGCACCACCGCCGACTGGGTCGAGCCGGCATCGTCCTGCAGGATCGCGGTCATCTCCAGATAAGCCGGCAGCGCGTCCTGCTCCACCCTCTCCCCGTCTTGAGTCAGCCAGGCCTCGACAGGCACGTCGAAGCCCAGGTAGAGCGTACCGGGGACTGGACTGGTCTGCAGGCTGAGCGGTGCATCGATGCTGATCCGACTACTCTGATCCACCTCCCCTTCTAGTCGCCAACGTCCCGGCATGGGGTCGGGGACCTGCACCAGGTCATAGCGGGACTCGCTTCGCCAGGTGGCACCAGCAGGTGGGGAGCCCACCGTGAACCGGCTGCCATCCGGTGCGATCAGAACCGGAGGCGTCCTCTCGCTCTCGTGCGCCTCGGTCGGCGCTTCACGAAACAGCAGGGCCGTGAATCCATCCAGGCCTGACTCGACGAGAAACTGGTCGTCGGTGAAAGGGATGCGATCGCTGGGGAAGATACGATCGAAGATATTGAGGAAGGCGCCCAGCAGGGCATCTGGGCTCTCCACCGGTACCGACAAGCCGCCGGTCTGCTGGGACAACCGTTCAACCAGGTCCAGATCGGCCTCACCGGAGAAAGCGACAGCATGAATCGCGACATCTTCCACAGCCAGCCGAGGGCCGACGGACTCCAGCAACGTACGCCGGGAGGCATCGTCGATGGCCGGCTTGGCGCCGAACCTGGGAGGGAGGTCGATCACCCCATCCGTCAGCAACACCAGATGGCGATGGCCATGAGCCTCGGGAGCCGCCGCCTCACGAATGGCGGACTCGATGTCGGTGAATTGCTCATACTCCACCAGCCTGGGCGACAGCGACAGCGCCGCTTCGCGCCACTCGCCAGTGACCGGCCCCGGTGCCAGCGCGTTCTCAACATGCTCGCCGAAGGTCCAGACACCGGCCCTCGCCCCGCTGGGCAACAAGGCCACCAGTAGCTCCAACGCCTCCGCCGCCAACTGTTCGGGGTCGTTATGGCGCATGCTTCCCGAGACGTCGATGATCACCCTGACGTCCGGCCGCTCTTCGAATGGCGCCGCATGAAGGCTACCCGCCAGCAGTGCTGTACCCAGCAGCAATACCGCCAGCCAAGGCCATCTCTTTTGCCACACCCTCCCCATCGGGAGCTCCCTAGCCGATCATCGGCTCACGGCGTTCGCGCGGCTCGCGGGATTTTCCGCCGTCGCGGCCATCACGCCCATTGTTATTGTCATCATCGATGTGCGTATAGTCATCGCCCGGGCGCAGCATCCACCATTGCACCAGACCAAGAGCAACTCCCAGCCCGGTGCCGGCCGCCACCAGCAGCGCGGAGGACATCAAGACTGAGCCATTGCGCTCGAGAAAGGCGACGGCAGCCACTACCAAGGCCGGTGCCATCCCGGTATAGAACTCGCCCTCCTCCACCAGCGGCAAGCGAAAGCGCGTAGGCACCCACAATATGCCCGCCACCGCCCAGGTGAGAGGCAGCCGCAACACGCGCGGCAGGAAGGCCAGCCCCAGATAGCCGGTGACGAGTATCACCAGCGACAAACCCAGATAGGTCAGCCATAGTAGGGACATCGAATCGGTCGTCAGCATCGATACCTCTTTTCAGCGCTTCGACCCGCCGAGAGGCGGACCGCACAGGATGGAATTCGTTATTGAGTATGGTACACGCGACCCAATGAAAGCACAGCCACCCCCTCACACCCGCGATGCCCCGTCAGCCGACGGGCTCTCTTCCCCCGTCAGCCGGTTTCGCCGTGCAGAAGATCCAGAATGGCACTGGCTGGAGAATCGTGACGATCCGAACGTCGGCGAGTTCCTCGAGGCGGCCAACCGGGAGTGCCGTGCCTGGATGATGCCACTCGACGGCCTGGTGGAGCGTCTCTATCACGGCCACCTGGCACGCCGGGAACTCGCCGTCCACGGCCTGCGAACGGCGCTGGACCACTACACCTACTGGAGCGAGACGGCCGCCGATGCCGATTATCCGGTCTGGTGGCGCCATCCCAACGGCCGCGAGCAGGAGGCCATCCCCTTCCTCGACCTGCATGCCCGGGCGGAACAGCAGCGGTTCCTCGAGCTCGGCGACATGGCACTGTCGCCGGACGAGCAGTGGCTTGCCTGGACCGAGGATATCAGCGGAGATGAGCGCTACACACTCTATATCAAGCACCTGCCTTGCGGCGAGCCGGTTGCCCTACTCGACGACATCGGCTCGGAGCTGAGCTGGGCCGAGGATAATCGCACGCTACTATTCACCCGTTTCGATGCGACCCAGCGCCCGGACAGCATCTGGCGGCTGCCTCTCATCCTGGAAGCCGACGACACTCCCCGGGCGGATGAACCGATATGCATGCTGCAAGAAGCGGACCCGGAATTCTGGGTCGGCCTGGGCAAGACTCGCTCGCGGGAATGGCTGGTACTGGACAGTGCCTCCAAGGACACCAGTGAATGCTATCTGGTCCCCGCCAGGGATCCCAGCGTCGCCCCTTGCTGCTTCCGGCCACGAGATAAAGGCGTGGAATATGGCGTGGAGCATCGTCCCGGCCACTTCTACGTCCTTCATAACCGAGGTGCACCGCACTTTAGATTGGACAGAGTGGACGAGACAAACCCCAGCGCCGACTGGCAACCGATGGTAGAACACCGGGAGTATGCCACGCTGGAAGGTGTCGATGCGTTCGCCTGGGGGCTGGTATTGACCGAGCGTGACCACCGTGAAGCGCAGGTCCATGTACGCGTCATTGAACTCGACCCCCAGCATGTCCTCACCCGCGATGAGCGGCTACCACTGCCCGAGTCCCCTTGCAGCCTGATGCTGGGGGATGTACCGCACTTCGCCAGCCGCCGGCTACGCTTGCGCGAGGAGTCCTTCGTCATGCCGGTTCGCTGGTTGGAGCACGACCTGGATAGCGGCGAACGGCGAGTCGTGAAAACTCAGACGATCCATGGCGACTTGCAGCCCAACGACCTCTCGAGCCAGCGGATCTGGGCCACGGCCCACGATGGCGAGCGGATTCCCGTCTCGGTGGTGATGCGTGCCGACCTGGCCGGGCATCCGCTTCCCACCCTGCTCTATGGTTATGGGGCCTACGGCGAGGTACTCGACCCCTGGTTCTCGGTGGCGCGCCTCGAACTGCTCAGCCGGGGAGTGGCCTTCGCCGTTGCCCATGTCCGCGGCGGCGGCGACCGCGGTGAGCCCTGGTATCTCGCCGGCAAGATGGAGCACAAGGAAAACAGCTTCCGCGACTTCCTGGCGGCACGCAACGCCCTGGTCGATCAGGGCTTCAGCGACGGGGAGCGCATTGCAGCCTACGGCGCCAGTGCGGGCGGCCTGCTGGTGGGCGCCAGCCTCAACCTTGCCCCCGAAGCATTCTGCGCCGCTGTTCTGGACGTCCCCTTCGTCGATGTCCTGCGCACCATGGAAAACCCGGACCTGCCACTCACCACGGCCGAGTACACGGAGTGGGGCAACCCCGAGATTCCGGACATGCGTCGACATATCCGCAGCTACTCCCCCCTCGACAACCTCTCGGCCCAGCCCTATCCGGCCCTGTTTCTCCAAGGCAGCTGGCACGACTCCCGCGTACCCTACTGGGAGCCCGCCAAGCTCTATGCCCGAGTCACCGAACTAGGCTCGGCTCGCGGCCCGGTGCTGCTTCGCACCGACATGGATGCCGGTCATGGTGGCGCCTCGGGCAGGTTCAAGGCCTGGCACGACAATGCCCGCCAGGATGCCTTCATCCTCTGGGCGCTGGGAGTGCCAGGCAGCAGTTGCGCCGAAGCAGGCTGATCGAGCAAGGCTGGGATCAAGGTTTCGCATACGGCAGCTCATTCAGGATCCGTAAGTGGATTCCACTCCCGAGTCATGCCGAGCCCCCCCCGGAGCGGCATCTTGGGCACCATGCCTGGCGCACCAACGCCACAGGCCCGGCTTGCGCCGGGCCCGTGAACTGCATGCCTTATGACACCTTTGGGTTCAAGTGCCCCCCCCGGCCCCTCCTCCCACTCCGCCACCTGAGCCGGAGCCGGTTCCACCATCGCTGCCGGATCCACCGTCGGCGCCATCGCCGCCAGCACCGTCGCTACCACCCGCGCCACTGCCACCAGAGCCACCGTCAGCACCACCGCCGGAGCCACCGCCACCTCCCCCAGCGCCGCCATTACCTCCACCGGAGCCGCCGTTACCGCCGCCAGCGCCGCCGCCACCGCTACCGCCGTTATCACCACCGCCGTTGTCGCCGCCGTTATCACCGCCGCCGCCGTCGTCGCCGCCGTTATCACCGCCGCCGTTATCACCGCCGCCGTTGTCACCGCCGCCGTTGTCGCCGCCGCCGTTGTCGCCGCCGCCGTTGTCGCCGCCGCCGTTGTCGCCGCCGCCGTTGTCGCCGCCGCCGTTGTCGCCGCCG
>SKVX01000051.1 GCA_007129225.1 Halomonas sp. | reverse complement strand
TTCCTGAACCGGCCGCTCGGCGACTCGCGCCGCCATGGGAGCTACCAGATTGACCCGGCCTTGCGAAACCACCTCGCCAAAAAGGGGCAGCACCGGCACATGCTCGCCATAGCTCACCACCATCGACTCCACTCGCCAGCTGCGCTCTTGTGCCACGGCCTCGACCGGCTCCGGGCGCGTCAGTCGCAACGCCATGAAGCCGGCCACGCCGATGGCCAGGATCAGTAAGGGAAGGAAGCGCTTGAGCATGAAGGATTCCTGGAATATGAAAATAGCGAATAGTCATGAAAAGCCACTACTATACCGCCCAAGCGCCGGAAATGGGCAGTTCGGTAAGGGGGTGTGACAGTGTTACGCAAGCCACGCTCTCGATCGTTGCGGTTTATCTTGCCGCCCCAAGCCCTTATAATGCGCAGCCGTTGCGCCCCCATAGCTCAGCTGGATAGAGCGTCCCCCTCCTAAGGGGAAGGTCCCAGGTTCGAATCCTGGTGGGGGCGCCAGTTAAGTCAACAACTTAACCAAACATCCTCGCTCCAATATCTCTTCGTTATTCATTCCGACCCCAATAGCGACCCCAACAAGGATGCTCGGTAGGCTCCAATAGCCAATCTGACCGCCAAGGCTTACACGGCCAAACGGGTACGTGAACTGTGAAATCTGCCCAATGAGTTATTGTCAATTCTGGTGGGTGGCGTTCAGACCGCATTCCTGTCTGATTGATTGTCGCATCGTGGGTGAGCAGGAAGGCCTGACCCCCCAGGGGCAAGTGGAAATTGAACTGCATCGCTGGCCTGGGCACAGCGGCGAGACGCAGGAAGCCTTTTGGCAGGAGCTGGAAAGCATCGTCACCAGCAGCGACGCCGTGGCGTCTCCGGAGCTTGGCGACACAGTCTTGTAATCCGCTCTCACCTTTGAGTCGGTGGCTCGCGCCTCATACACCTCGCGAGGCGAGGATGGGGCAGCATACGCCAGCCTTCAGCTGAGACTCTGCCCACCAAGCCACAATCCACCGCCTTTTGGCGCCCATGGCCAGATCATTATGTTTTATGTCCGATACTGATTAGTTCGCTGGGACGCGCCTCCCTAGCCTAGGGACATCACAGGACAACACAACCACAACCTGACCTGAGGTTCCTGTATGGAATTGATTCAGTATGCACTGGATAACCTGGATCTGCTGATCACCCGCACCGTCGAGCATATTGCCCTCGTGTGTTTAGCCGTGGGTATCGCCACCCTAACCGGTGTCCCCATCGGGATCGCCATCACCAAGAATGAGCGCTTGGCCCGAAACGTGCTCTACCTAGCCTCGATCATCGTCACCATTCCCTCGATCGCCCTGTTTGGCATCATGATCCCGGTGCTGTCGATCTTTGGCCACGGCATCGGCTATGTCCCAGCGGTAATCGCAGTGCTGCTCTATTCACAGCTGCCGATCATCCGCAATACCTATACCGCCATCAACAACGTCAACCCGGCCCTGCGTGAGGCGGCACGCGGCATAGGCATGAGCCCCAACCAGCGCCTGCGCCTGGTGGAAATTCCGCTGGCTGTCCCGGTAATCATGGCCGGGGTGCGTACCGCCGTGGTGCTCAACATCGGCGTGATGGCAATTGCCGCCTATATCGGCGCCGGCGGCCTCGGCACCTTCATCAGCCGAGGGATCTCCCAGTCGGATCCGCGCCAGCTGATCGTTGGCGCCGTTGCAGTGAGCGTGCTGGCGATCATCGTCGACTATGGCCTGCTGTTCGTGCAGAAGCGCCTGACGCCCAAGGGCATGGAACGTGAAGCCTCCATGGCTTGACCGTCTTGTTTCGCTCTCTTCAGCCAAAATACAAGGATAAAACCGTGATTAGACTGGAAAGTTTGACCAAGGTCTTCGATACAAAGCAAGGCGCCGTGGTGGCCGCTGACCATATCAACATGGAAGTGCCCAGCGGCGAGATTTGCATCCTGCTCGGCCCCTCCGGGTGCGGCAAGACCACCACGCTGAAGATGATCAACCGCATCGTAAAGCCAACTTCCGGAAAGGTGTTCATCAACGGCGACGACACCACCGGGATGGATACCCAGACCCTACGCCGCAATATCGGCTATGTGATCCAGCAGATCGGCCTGTTCCCCAACATGACCATCGAGGAGAACATCACCATTGTGCCCAAGCTGCTCGGCTGGGACAGAGCAAAATACCGGGAGCGGGCCCGGGAGCTTATGGCGATGATCGCACTAGAGCCCGATGCCTTCCTCAAACGCTACCCCAATGAGCTCTCCGGCGGCCAGCAGCAGCGCATCGGGGTGGCCAGAGCGCTGGCCGCCGACCCACCTGTGATGCTGATGGACGAGCCCTTCGGCGCCATTGATCCGATCAACCGGGCGGTGATCCAGGACGAGTTCCTCAAGATGCAGCAGGCCCTCAAGAAGACCATCATGTTCGTCAGCCACGACATCGACGAGGCGATAAAGATGGGCGACCGCATCGCCGTGTTCCGCGAGGGCAAGCTGGTGCAGTACGCCTCCCCTGATGACCTTCTCGCCGACCCGAAAGACAGCTTTGTAGAATCTTTCCTCGGTAGCGACCGGGCACTCAAGCGCCTAAATCTGGTCAAGGCACGCGAAATTGCCACCCGGGATATTGGCACGGTTTCCCCGGGTGATAGCCTCGACAAAGCGCTCGCCATGAGCGATGAATTCGGCTATGAAACAGCGATTCTCATGGTCAACGACCAGCAGCAGCCGGCGGGTATAGTGATGCGCTCGGTGGCCCAGACGACCAAGGGCTATTGCCGCGATCATTTCCAGAATGTGCCGGCCATGGTGGGCCTGGATGACGACTTGCGCACCGTCGTTTCCCTGATGCTGGCACACGATATCACCTGGCTACCCTGCATTGACGACCAGGGACGGGTCTGCGGTCAGGTCACCCAGCGGGCGTTGACCCACCATCTGGGCTCTCGCTTCCGCGCTCAGCAAGGCAGCCCCGTGTCGACCGCCCCTATCTCGGAGGAGTGAGCCCATGCCCATTCAGACCATGAAAGGGGCGCTACGCGCGTTGATCCTGCTAGTGATCTTCTTTATCGGAGTGTGGAGTCACTCGAGCGGACTCCTTGACGATTTCCTGTTCTACCTGCCTGACATTCAGTTCCTGATGGGCGAGCACCTGTGGCTGACCGCCGTATCGGGGGGCCTGGCGATCCTGGTTGCCATTCCGCTGGGGGTGGTGCTGTCGCGCCCCAGCATGGCGCGCTGGGCGGAATCGCTGATGCAGGTGCTCAACGTCGGCACCACCATCCCGACGCTGGCCGTGCTGGCGCTCTCCATGAGCTTTCTCGGCATCGGCACGACGACAGCGGTGTTCGGGCTTTTCGTGGCGACCCTGCTGCCGATTACCCGCAACACCTATGCCGGTCTCAAGGGTGTCAATCCCGCCCTGATGGAAGCCGCCGCCGGCATCGGCATGTCGCCGACCCAGCGGCTGTTCAAGGTGGAGCTGCCCAACGCCCTCTACGTAATCTTCGCCGGCATGCGCACTGCCCTCGCCATCAACGTGGGCACCGTGCCGCTGGCCTTCCTGATCGGAGCTGGCGGGCTAGGCGAGCTAATCTTCACCGGCATCGATCTCTATGACCCGGTGATGATGTTGGCCGGGGCCATTCCCACGGCGCTACTTGCCATCGCGGTCGATGCGCTGATCGCCTTTATCGCTTTCGTCGTGGTACCGCGCGGGGTCAACCCCGCACGCGCCTAAACGAAATCAACGGCAACACTGAAGACAACAACAGGAGCAAGATCCATGAAACAGCTGACTACCCTTCTCACCGGCCTGACCCTGGCAGGCGCCATGACAACGGCTCAAGCAGCCGACATCACCGTAGGCGGCAAGAATTTCACCGAGCAGCAGATCATCGCCAGCATGACGGGGCAGTATCTGGAACATCTAGGCTATGACGTCAACACCCGTGCCGGCATGGGTTCGGCGGTGCTGCGCCAGGCTCAGGAGAACGGCCAGATCGATCTCTACTGGGAATACACCGGCACGTCGCTGATCACCTACAACAACATCGCCGAGCGGCTCAGTCCCGAGGAGACCCATGCGCGGGTCAAGGAGCTGGATGCCGAGAAGGGTTTGGCGTGGCTCGCCCCCTCAGGGGCCAACAATACCTACGCCCTGGCCATGCGGGCTGCTGATGCCGAAGAGCGCGGCATCTTCACGCTCTCCGACCTGGCCGACGCGATCAACGCCGGAGAGGAGGAACTGGAAATCGGCCTCAACGCCGAGTTCTATGCCCGTGACGACGGCTGGCGTCCCATGATGGAGGCCTACGACTTCCAGGTCGGCCGCCGCGACATCAGCCGCATGGACACCGGCTTGGTCTACCAGGCGCTACGTGACGGTGACGTAGACGTGGGCCTGGTATTCGCCACCGACGGCCGCATTCCCGCCTTCGATTTCCACGTGCTGGAAGACGACCGCGGGTTCTTCCCCGCCTATGCCCTGACCCCGGTGGTCCGGCAGGAGACCCTCGACGAGTTCCCCGAGCTAGAAGCGCAGATGAACACGCTCTCCGCAATGCTCGATGACGAATCAATGGCTGCGCTCAATGCCAAGGTCGACGTCGACCGCGAGACCATCGAGACGGTCGCCCACCAGTTTCTCAGCGAGCAAGGCCTGCTCTAAGCTTAGCGACGTCGGGTTATTTCGGGTCGCCCAAGGGCGACCCATTAAGCTTGCCTGCTCCATCACCAGGAATGGATATGAATATCGACGAGGGATTGAACTGGATCTCTGAGGTATGCCCATCCCAACTGGACAACGCGCATTTGCAACAAGCCAAGCGATGCCTGATGGACCTGCTGGGAGTAGCGGCCAGTGCAACGCTGACGCCCCTGGCCGAGCACGCCCGCCGCTTCACCATCGCTCAATATGGTGGTACACGGCCACTGTTATTTGCTGAAGGGCACGCCTCGCCCTGTGGCGTCGCACTGCATGGCGGCTGGTTGATCGATGCTCTCGATGCTCATGACGGACAGGTAATGACCAAGGGCCACGCCGGTGTGGCCTTGCTCCCTGGGCTGCTGGCCCTACCCGAAGTGGAAGGCCTGTCGGGCCGCGAGTTCCTGGGCCTGCTGGCCCTCGGCTACGAGGTCGCCACCCGCGCCGGTATCGCCTTGCATGCTACCAGCCCCGATTATCATACCTCGGGGGCCTGGAACGCCTTGGGCGTGGCCGCCGTGGCAGCCCGACTACTGAAATTGGACAGCACGCAGCTACATCATGCACTCGGGATCGCTGAGTTCTACGGGCCACGCAGCCAGATGATGCGCTGCATTGACCACCCGACGATGCTCAAGGACGGCTCGGGATGGGGTGCAATGACCGGGGTTTCGGCCGCCTTGCTGGCCAGAGATGGCTTCACCGGTGCCCCCGCATTAAGTGCCACCTCGCCGGAAGTCACCGAAGTGTGGCAGGACCTGGGCAAACGCTGGTATCTGCACGAACAATACTTCAAGGCCTATCCGGTCTGCCGTTGGGCACAGCCCGCCATTGAAGCCATTCTGTCTCTACCCCAAGATGCCCGGAACCCAAGGTTCGTTGAACAGATAGAAGTACACACATTTCACGAGGCCAAACGATTGCATACGGTGCATCCCAACACGACCGAGCAGGCCCAGTACAGTTTGCCCTGGTCGGTGGCTTGTGCACTGGCATACGGCCGCGTGGACGCAGCCTGCGTGTCCCACTTCCTTCATGATCCCAGACTGAAGAGCCTGGCTGAGCGAGTGATCATTCATGAGTGCGTCGACTTCAACCAACGTTTTCCCGCAGAGCGATGGGCCCAGGTCAAACTCTATCTGACCGACGGCCGGGTCATCCAGAGCGAACCCAGCGAGGCCCGAGGCAATCCGCACAACCCGCTCTCGAATGTCGAACTCGATAACAAGTATTATCGGCTGGCAGAGCCGGTACTCGGCGCGCGTGCTGCACGGATTCACGACACCATCTCGCATTTGGAGCAGCACTCGGCACATGAGCTGCTTGTGTTATTGCAAACCCCCTGACCAGCCCCGAAACACCCCTTGAGGTTGCCATGCACTACCAAGACCGACTAATCGTTGGTGCCGCCCAGATCAACTGCATGCTTGGCGAAGTCGACACCAACATCGAACACCATCTGAGCCTCATTGAGAAAGCCCGCGGACAAGGGCTCGAACTGCTCGTCTTCCCCGAGCTTTCGCTTACCGGCTACGGGCTCGCCAGTCGAGTGATGCAGGTCGCCATGCCGCTGGAAGACCCCCGCCTGGCATCACTGGCACAGGCCAGCGGCGATATGCAGACCGTAGTCGGCTTCGTCGAGGAGGCCAGCCCAGGGGAGTACTACAACGCCTTGGCCATCCTGCAGGATGGCGAGATCCTAGCGGTGCACCGCAAGCTCAATCTGCCCACCTACGGCGGTCTCGAGGAGGGAAAGTGGTTCTGCCATGGAGAAGACTTGACCTTTGCGCAGGTGCGCCCGGGTTGGACGTCGACTCAGATGATCTGTGCCGACCTATGGAACCCCGCGCTGGTGCATGCCGCTCTCTTGGCACGCCCGACCGTG
>SKVX01000468.1 GCA_007129225.1 Halomonas sp. | reverse complement strand
CGTCGCGCTCTGAAGTGCCGGCTCGGAATCGGAACTCTCGAAGCGCCCGTCGTAGGCAGCCAGGGTATGGCGCAGAATGCGCGACTCCCCGCTCCACTCATCGAGCAGCATGGGGCCGCCTAACGGCATCAGGTTGGCGACTTCCTGGTCGGGGTCGAGCCCTCCGGCAAAGCGGTTGATAGCCTGCAGAATCGGAGCCTGAAGCGCTTCCAGGCTGCCGCTGGCATCCCACAAGAAGGCGATGGCCCGAGCCGGCTCGGTGATGTCCAGGCGATATTTCCCGGGGGGAAGGCCAACGGCCTCGCCGCGGCGCCACCCCTCGGGCTCACGCTGCCAGTCGAAAGACAGCGTCTCACCATCGGTCGCTACCAGGTTGGCCTGGATCCTGCCGCGCAGCGTCTCACGCAGCCGCACCACCAGAGTGTTGTGCCCCTCCTCGATCCTCACCCGATAGCTGCGAGTATCATTCGGCTGCGCCAGGCGTCCGGTGATGCGCTCCTCCAGCCGCCGGGGCGCGTCGGGATGACTGGCGTCGTCTTCCACCGCTTCCGGAAGCGCTTCTTCGCTCAACGTCAGCTCATAGGGTCCCGACTGCCCTTCCCTGCCTTGCTCCGGCCAGTAGGCCAGGATCGACTCGCCGCCGCCCAACGGTTCCGCCTCATGGGCACGGATCTCGGCAGGCAGCCGCCAGCGACGCTCTGCCTGCTCCGGGTCCGGCTCGGGCATCAGCACCTCGAGGCGCAGATAGCGCGCCCAGACAGGGGTGTCCAGGGTCAGTTCGGCCAGCCCCTGCGCATCGCGCTCGAGGCGCCAGTCAGCCTGATGCTGCCAGGGGCCAACCGGGCTTTCGGTGCTGGAATAGACCCTTACCGTCTCGATGGGCTGACCGCGGTGTTCAGGCGCCTCCTGCCAGCCCAACACCCCGAGCCTTGCCGCGCGCTGGTGCAGGAAGCCGAAGACCAGCGATACGCCGCCCGGCTGCCATTCGCCGCCCCGCGCCAGGCCTCGTCCAAGGCGATCCCCATGGGCGCCATGGCCCTGGAAAGCATTGCGCTCCGGCAGGGTCATCTCGTTCAGGGCGGGAACCTCGGGCCGCGTAGTGATCCAGTGCCCACCGCGACGATCCGCCAGCAGATCAGGGCGCTGACGCGCCAGTTCATCAGCGGGCTCGCCCAGCACACGAAGCTGCCCGATGCCGGTGTCATCCAGCCGCCCCGTCTCCCCCCAGAAACCGAGAGGACGTAGCCCCAGGTAGCGGGCCTGGCGGGAAGACCCCAGGGCGAAGAACTGCTCTCCGTCGGCGGCGTCAAGCTCGACGGTGGTGACCACCTCCAGGTCATCGGGAGTGTCGCCCAGCGACACCTCGAGCTCGCGCCAGCGGTGCTCAGGAGGCTGACCCGAACGCTGGTTGATCACCAGCATCTCGACTTCGCCACCGTCGCCGGCCAGGCGCAGGGGGGGCAGGGCCTCCCCCGGCTCCCCGCGATAGCGCAGATGGCTGCCCATCGAGCTCATACCGTCGATAAGGTGCACCAGCCGGGGCTCGGAAGCCACGCGATGGGTACCCCAGCCGCTGGTGGCATCATCAATGATCGGCTCCCCGCTGCCGGGGTCTTCGAAGTAGGCACCAAGGCCCCACCAGGCCAGGTCCACCAGTCCTTGAGCCCGGTCGCGCAGGGTCGCGTCCCCCAGGCTGACGCCGGCTTCGGTATCGGTGCTCCCGACAGCGAGGGTCGCCTCTAGCGTCTGGCCCGCAACGCCGATGAAGAGTGACACCGTCGCCTCGTCATCCAGCCCGGCCGGCAGCGTCCAGGTCGGGGCCAGAACGACCTCCTCGCCGGGATCCAGGGTAAGGGTGTCGGGCAGCGCGTCAATGCGCCAGCCGGCATGGCTGGCGTGGGCCTCGAGCGGCAGGGTCACCGGCGCCTCGGCGGCGTTGCTCAGCACCAGTCGGCTTTCCAGCCGCTGGGGAGCGTCATGCCAGGCGGTCAGGGGCCCGTCTGCCTCGAAGCGGGCTTCGATGGCATCGCTGCGCCACTGCGATTCGGCCTGTCGTTCTGCAAGCAGGGGGTCTTCGAGGATCAGGTCGATATGCCCCAGGCGCGCACGGCTCGCCCGCAGGTAGACCCTTGCCCGTGCTGGAACCTTTACCGCCACAGCTTCGGCGTTGTCACGCTGTGTCTCGACCTCTCGAGCCGGCAGTACATCACCCTGCTCATCGATCAGCTCGGCCTGGGCGCGGCTCAGTCGATTGTCCCCCAGCCGCTTGATTCGCACTTCCCTGGGGCTGTCGCCCACCGGGAGACGGAACCACTGGTAGTCGCTACCCAGCCCGCTGTGGGGAAGCTCAATGCGACCGTCAGGTGGCGGTTTGGCGGCCAGCTCTTGACGCGTCGCCATGGCATGCCCCGCTACCGGTTCCCAAGGCGCTTGTAAATCCAGCCGGACTCGATAAACACCGGCCGGCTCCCGATCTCCCAGCCAGAGGTAGTAGTCACCGGCCGGCAGCCGACCGGTGAGTATCAGCGGTGATGTATCCAGTGCGCGACGTGGATGCACGGCGGCAATACGCTCTTCGTCCCGGTAGAGAATGGGCCGAACGCGCCCGGCATCGGGCGGGGTAATCGTCAACCGTATACGGTTGTCGCCTGGCAGGGTGAACCGATACCAGTCCTCGTCGGAGGCGTCGTGCAGGTCGCCACGCATGACCTCTCCGAAAGTCAGCGCATTGGCCTGGCCGCGGCTGTCATTGGGTTCGCGCTCCCAGCCTTCTTCATCGGCGTCCAGACGCTCGGCAAGGATTCGATAGTCACTGTCGCTCCCGGAGAGCTCCAGGTAATAGGTGCCCGCCATCAGTTCGAGACGAGAAAAACCGAGGCCTTCCTTCTCACCTACAGGCCCGTAGGCTTGGGATCTGGCAAAATGGGAGCGCCCCGAATGGCCGGCCTGGTAGAGGCGAAGGTCATCCAGGCCATCGCCACTGGCCACAATGCGCCACACCTGATCCGAGCGCGGCACCTCGAGCCGGAAAACCCCCTTTCGCGGGCCATTGAAGGTGCCCTGTAATTCTTGCTCTGGCGATAAGGCGGTTGCCACCTCGCGGCTGTCGTTGGGCTCCGCCACTTCCTGTGGAGTGGGCCGAGGAACGGATCGGCGAATCACCTCCACCGCGACGCCAGCCGCCTCCGTCTGCTGCGACGGCGTCAGCGCCAGGTAGTGACGGCCAGGGTCGAGACGTAGCCGATCGAAGAGTGCCTCACGCGGGCCCGTGCGGCAGATCGCCTCCTGACCCAGCGCCTCCGCCAGGCACGCTTCGATCGGCGGATCTTCCGGGCCAAGCAGATCCAGCGCCCAACCCTGCCCTTGAGCCTCTTCATCGTTGAGCTCAAAGGCCAGGTAGCTACGCTGACCGGGCAGCAGCTCAAGCACTTGAGTGGCCTGGGCGGGCAGAGCCAGGGCGTCCTCCCGTGTCGCTGCCACCGGCTCAGGCGCCGGCTCCGGAAGGGCCTCGCCCGGCTCGAGGCGCACCCGCACCCGGCCGATGGCCTCACCTTCCTCGTCACGCGCCAGGGCCAGTGCGGCTCCTTCTTCCAGAGTCAGCTGGTCCCATTGTTGCTTCATCGGCAGAGGCCCCGTGGACTCCACCAGGGGCTCGCCCGAGGCATCCATCGGCTGCGCCCTTACCGCATGGCCAAGTTCGGTCAGCAGGGAGAGTCGCCAGAGCCGGGCGCCGCTCTCTTCGAACTCAAGGGGGAGTTGCAAGCGCGATGCATTGAGCTGATAGAACCAGTCGCGGCCCGGGCCAATGACCAGGGTGTCGGCATCCGATGGAGCGTCTGCCGTGCCATGCAGGCTGATCTCATCGGCAGGCTCGACGGTCAGCTGATAGTCGCCCTGCCCTCCCTGCGTCTCGACCTCGATCCGATAGTCGCCATGGGACACCAGCAGGGAGGAAACACGATCACCGGCGGTATCGGGCGTGGCCTCGAGGGTCAGCAGCGGCTCGTCGGTCGCGCGCCCCTCAGCCGAAGCAGGGTCAGAAGCATGCGACGCGTCGTCCGACGCTTCATCGGCGGTGCCAAATGTCGACGTTGCCGGCGCCTCGCCAAACGTCGTCACGCCCTGCGGTTCCCCTTGCCCTGCCGAAGCCTGGTCAGCGTGCAGACTTACCCGCAATCGCTCGGCGGTGGTGGCGCGCAGCGATATCTGCCACAGGTGACCCGCCTCACGGTCATCGATCGACCAGGTGAAGGCGTGCCGCTCCCCCTCGGCCAGCTCTCCCAGGACACGGGCTGCCCCGCGAAAGCCCTGGGAAGGCGGCATGCCCTGAGCCAGGGGTTCGGCCACCAGGGTTCGGGGGTAAGCGTAGGCCGACGCACCGATGACCAGTGCCGCCAGCAGCACCACGGCCAGCAGGCTGATCATTACCATTCCGCCCCTGAGGCATCTGTTGCCGTCACGACAGGCTGTCGTCATCGCCATTTCCTGCTCCCGGATCAAAGTCCCAGCTCGACGGACTGGCTGGGCGCCACCTGGAAGGTCTTGCTCCGCTCCCCCTCCTGAGTCACCACCACCAGCTCGTACTGACCCACGTCCAGCTCGATGGATGCGTCATCCACCCGTCCCCGGGCGACTTCGTTCCCATCACTGTCCAGTACCCGCCAGGTGGCCGCCAGGGCCTGGGACAGGCCGGCAATCAGCTCATCGCCGTCTTGGCTATCGAAGTACTCGCCGCCGCCACGGGCGGCAAAGCGCTCGAACTCGGCCTGAAGGCCGATCTCGTCGATATGGAAGCCGACGATATTGAGGCGCACGTCCACCCCCTCCTCGATCAGGGCCTCCACGGAGGCGGCCACATCGCCGTCACAGGTCTCCTCACCGTCGGTAAGCATCACCACCAGGCGAGGCTGATCCGCGAAATCGGAAAGGTCATCGAGTACGGCATCCAGCGAGGCGGCCAGCGGCGTACGTGCCAGGTTGATGGCCTGGATACCTGACACCACGTCGCGCACCTCGTCGTGATTACCCGCACGGGGCTCGACCAGCAGCTCGGTCTCGCAGCTGTGGGGTTCGGTATGGCCATAGGCTCGCAGCGCAACCGGCACCTGCTCCGGAATGCGCTCATCCAGGGTCTGCTGAACGATGCGCCGCGCCACCTCGATGCGCCGGCCGCCCTCCATCTGGCGCAGCATGGAGCCCGAGGCATCGAAGATCAGGTGCACCACCCCGCCGGCCACCGCCGGCTGCTCGGGGTCGGCGCTGACCACCCGCAGGCTGCCGGGCTCGGGTGGCTCCTGGTAACGCCGCTCCACCGCCAGCGCGAACTCGCTGGGCTGGCGCAGCTCACGCATGCCCGCCTCGAAGCCGCGAATCAGGTCGGTACGATCCACGGTATAGCGATAGCGCCCATCGGCGATCTGGGCCCAGCTCAGCATCTGGTTCTGGTACCAGCGATTCACTTCGGTGTCTTGGCTGGAACCGTGGGTGATCTCCAGGGTGAAGACCCGCGGCCGAACCCGGGCCAGGGTCTCCCAGGCCGCCAGATCGCGACCGGTCTGCTCGGCATCGGTGATCAGGAAGATCGCCCGCTGCCCCTCCCGCTGGGCCAGGGCACGGCTGGCCAGTTCGAGGGCCGGCTCCGAGTTCGAGCTATTGAAGTCGTCGTCATAGGCGGCGAGGGTCTGGACAACCTGGGAAGGGTGGTCAGCCCAGCCATTGATCAGCAGGGGGCCTCCCAGGGGCAGCATGTTGAAGACCTCCTTGCCGGGCTCCAACCCCTCGGCGAAGCGGTTCAGTGCCTGGTAGATCGCCGGCTGGTGCTCGGAAATACTGCCGCTGCCATCCCACAGGAAGACGATGGAGCGCGCCGGCTCGCTGACCGTCAGGCGATAATCCCCGGCAGGGATATCCACCGCCTCCGCCTGGCGGCGCCCTCCACCGACCGATGACCAGTCGAGAGGCACCGTTTCACCATCGGCATTGCTGAGTGTGGCCACGAGGCGATCGCGAGCCGGCTCCTCGAGCTCGAATGCCAGGGTATTGTCCGGTGCATCAAGGCTCACCCGATAATGACGGGTATCCCCCGGCTCATCGACCCGCCCCACCACTCGCTCCGCCAGGGAATAGGGGGCCTCGGCGTGGCTATCAGGGTCCTCGATCTCTCGCACCCTGAGGCCGTCACCGCCTTGCTCCGCTTCCAGCGGACCACGGGGCGTGTCCAGCCCCCAGTGACCCAGGATCGAACGCCCGTTGCCCAGGGCATCGGCCTCGAAGGCCTGCAGGGCCTCGGGAACCCGCCAGCTGGCTCGCCGCTCGTCCTCGGGCACGGCGGGCTCGTCGAACACAAGGCGCAGGTAGCGAGCCCGCGGCGCATCAGGCAGCGAGAGAATTGCCAGACCTTCATCGTCACGCTCCAGGGCCCAGTCGGCCCGGTGCTCCCAGGGGCCCACCGGTGACTCGAGGGAGGTGTATACCGAAACCTCCTCAACCGGCAGGCCGTCCCAGTCGAGGTTCTCGATCCAGCGCAGTTCGTCGATCCGCGCCGCCCGATGCTGGAGGAAGGCGAAGACCATCTCGATGCGCTCGTCACTGATACGCTGTCCCCG
>SKVX01000225.1 GCA_007129225.1 Halomonas sp. | reverse complement strand
TGGGCGTTACATCACGGCGGAAGATTCCGGTACCAGCGAAGCCGACATGCGCCATATCCGTGAAACCACGGCTCATGTCAGCGGTCTGGCCCGTCGCCACGGTGAATCCGGCGACCCTTCTCCCTTTACCGCCCATGGTGTGTTCTGTGCCCTGCAGAGTGCCATTCGTCATGGTCTGGGACGGGGGGATATGGATGGCCTTCGTGTCGCCATTCAGGGCGTCGGCCATGTCGGGGCGCACCTGGCTCGTCAGCTGCACGCCGAAGGAGCCCGCCTGGTGCTGACCGATATTGATCAGGAGGCGCTGGAGTTGCTGGCCGAGGAGGTCGACGCGGCTATCACCACTCCGGCTGCGATATTCGATGCAGAGGTGGATGTCTTCGCACCCTGTGCCATGGGAGCGGTCCTGACCGCGGATGTGGCAAAGCGCCTTCGGGCAGGTGTGGTATGCGGTGCGGCCAACAATCAGTTAGCGACGCCGGACGTGGCCGATCTGCTGCATGGCCGGGGTATTCTCTATGCACCGGATTACGTCGCCAATGCCGGCGGCGTCATCGAGGTCGAATACCAGCGTCACGAGGAGTATTCACGCAATGCCGTGATGGCCCATGTGGAGCGCATCACGGCGACCCTTGACGAGATATTCAAACGCGCCCGGCGTGGCGGCACTAGTCCGGCAAGTATCGCCGACGAATTAGCCCGTGAACGGCTCCTGGCATAGCTTTTGGAATAATCTCTCAAGTCGGGCGGCCCAGGACGCCCGGCTCAGCTTTCCAGCAGCTCCCGCCTCACCAGGACGGCCCTGTTACGTGGAATGATCTTCCGTCCCTGGGCCAGCAGGTGGCTGCGGATGAAGGCGGCGCCGAATAGCAGGATCAGCGAGCTGTAATAGACCCACAGCAGGATCATGACCACCGAACCGGCGGCACCATAGGTGGAAGCCGTTGCCGTGTAGGCAAGGTAGGCGGCGATGCCGCTGCGCCCGATGGCAAACAGCAGCGCGGTGATCAAAGCCCCCAGCAGGACATCCTTCCAGCCCAGCACGACATCAGGCAACACTTTGAAGATCGTTGCAAAGAGCGCGGTAATGACCGCTAGCGTGATCAAGAATTCAACCGCCGTGGTCAAGGGCCCGACGAAGGGCACCAGGTCGTCGCCGGCCACCATCAGCGCACGGAGCATGACGCCGAATACCAGAGAAACCAGCAGGATGAAGCCAATGGCTAACACCACGGCCAGCGACATCAGGCGTTTCTGAAGGAACAGCAACAAGCCGTTGCGCCCGGGCTTGGCGGTCACGCCCCACATGGTATTGAGGGAGAACTGCATCTGGGCAAAAACCGTGGTGGCACCAATCAGCAGTGCCCCGACCCCGAGCAATGTCGGCAACAGGCCGCTTTCCTCGATTCGGGATGCCGCCACGGCCTGTTCGACGGCCTTGGCTGCCTCTGCCCCAAGGGCCCCTTCCAGCTGTGCCACGATCTGCCCCTGGGCCGCTTCTTCGCCAAACACCACGCCAATGACCGTGACCGCGATGATGATCGTCGGAGCCAATGAAAATAGCGTGTAGAAGGCCAGTGACCCGGCATAGCTGAAGGCGTTGCGCTGCAGCCAGAGCTGGACGGAATCCTGAATCACCCCCCACCAGAACGTCACGATATGGGTCTGCACCTCGCCTCCTTGTGATCTGGGTACAACTCGAATGGCCCTGTCGGTCGTCCATTGCAGCGCTGCCTGACGCCCTCCATAATAGGCGGCCCCGAGCCGCCAGCGAAGGATTCGCCGATGTCCGCCTCCGACCATGATTTTGACTGTCTCGTATTCATCGGCCGCTTCCAACCCCCTCACCTGGGCCATCTGGCAGTCATCAACGAAGCATTACGCCATGCCCGGCAGGTCATCGTACTGGTCGGCTCCGCCTGGCAGGCCCGCTCACTGCGCAATCCCTGGCGATTCGAAGAGCGCCAGGCCCTGCTGCGCGGCTGTTTCGATGAGGAGGACAATGCACGGCTCGAGATAGTGCCGTTGCTCGATGCTCTCTACAACAATGACGTATGGGTGCGCGATGTCCAGCGCAAGGTACGTGACATTGCCGGGCACCACCATGCCCGGCTGCCACGAATCGGCCTGATTGGCGCAAGCCGCGGGCAGTCAAGCTACTATCTCTCGCTGTTTCCGCAATGGGAGTCGCTCAGTGTGCCCCTGGTCGAAGGGATATCCGCCAGCCAGATACGCGAACGCCTGTTCCGCTCCCGCTCCTCTACTGACGATTACCTGAGTACCGGCGCCACCCATGACCTGCCACCCCCTGTCTGTGCGGAACTTCGCCGCTTTGCCGGCAGTGACGCCCACCAGCAGTTGATGGAAGAGCAGCAACTGCTGGAGCAGTATCGCCAGGCCTGGGCTCAGGCACCCTACCCGCCGGTCTTCGTCACCGTGAATGCCGTCGTGGTGCAATCAGGCCATGTGTTGCTGGTGCGCCGCACTGCGGCGCCCGGGAAGGGGCTTCTGGCTCTGCCTGGGGGGTTCATCAATCCGCATGAACGACTCCTCGACGCTTGCCTGCGGGAACTGCGTGAAAGGGTCAGATTGAAGGTACCGGAGCCGGTATTGAAGGGCTCCCTGCGGGGGCAGCGCCTGTTCGACGAGCCGCATCGCAGTTGGCGGGGGCGTACCCTGGCGGAAGCCTTCTACTTTGCCCTCAGGCCCGATCAGCAATTGCCCCAGCTCAAGCCGGTCAAGGGCGGTGATCATGCCCGCTGGGTTCCCCTTGCCGAGCTGGAGCCCGACGGCCTCTTCGAAGACCACTTCTTCATCATCCAGAACTTTCTCGGGCTGCCGGCCGATTTCAGCGGGATTTAAGCTTGGAGGAAATCGCGGGGAAGCTTCATCATCTGCCGCCACAGCTTCTCGACCCCCGGCTTATGAACCAGCGAGCAGCGGTAGAGCCGTATCTCCAGCGGCACGTCCCATTTGTCGTCACCCGCTCGCACCAGGCGACCGCTCTTGAGCTCTTCGCGAATGCAGAAATCGGGTATCCAGGCCAGGCCGACACCCTGCAGGACCATGCCCTTGAGCCCCTCAGCCATGGCGGTTTCATAGATGGTGCGCAGGCGTAGGCGCAAGGGATCGTTCTTCAGTAACATCCGCACGCTGCGGCCGAGAAAAGCGCCCTGGGTATAGGAGAGATACGGGATCGGATCCTGGCTCTCGAGATTGAAGAGCGGCTTGCCCTGCTCGTCCGCCAGACTGACCGGCAGCATATTGACCTGACCGATGGAGAAGGAGGGAAAGACCTCCGCATCGAGCTGCATGGTTGCATATTGGTCGTGATAGGCAAGCATCAGGTCACAGTTGCCTTCACGCAGCACATGAATCGCCTCCCCCACGTTCATGGCCACGAGACGTGTCGGCAGCTCACCCAGGCCTTCCTGCAGGCGTGAAATCCACTCGGGATAGAAGCTCAAGGCCAGCGAATGGGCGGCGACGATATCCAGCGCCTCGCGAGCCATGGAAACACCGCGCAGATGACCCAGGCATTCGTTGAGCTGCTCGACGAGGTTGCGTGCCGTCACCAGGAACAATTGCCCTTCCGGGGTCAGGTTGATCGGCGTAGTGGAGCGGTCCACCAGCGTGACACCGACCGCCTGCTCCAACGAACGGATGCGGCGACTGAAGGCCGGCTGGGTGACATGCCGCTGGCGAGCGGAAGCGGAAAAACTACGGGTGCTGGCCAGGGCAACGAAATCTTCCAGCCATTTGGTCTCGAGGTTCACCGTGACTCCCGATGACAGCGTTGACAGGTAAAAGTGATGAAAGCTACCGATCGCGGAACGTCGGTAGACAGAGTCAGCATTTCAAGCAGGCCCTAATGTAACCCAGCCGCAGGCTGAACCCAAGGCGTCGCTGGGGTTACTGTATCGGCGAAGTCAGATAGGCGGCACGTGAGATCAGTTTGCGCCAGAGCGGACGATTCTGCAGCTCGTCGTAACTGATCCGCCGGCAGTTGGCAAAATCCTTTTCCAGCATCAGGCGTACCTCCGCTGCAAAGCGACGGTCAGGGATGAAGGCGGTAATCTCGAAATTGAGCCGGAACGAACGGTTATCCAGATTGACTGTGCCCACGGCAGCTGTGCTGTCATCGATCAGCATCACCTTCTGATGGAGGAAGCCGGGCTGATATCGGTAGACCTTGACCCCGGCTCGCACCATGTCGGGTAAGAACGAGAAGGCCGAGAGGTAGATCAGCAGGTGATCCGGGTGTTCGGGTATCATGATCCGGACATCGACGTCGCGCATGGCGGCCAGGCGCAAGGCATCCTGGACCCCTTGGTCCGGCACGAAGTAGGGGCTGGTCACCCAGAGTCGCTCTTTGGCACTGTGGATGGCGTGCTGCACCAGCAGGCTGGCGGTTTCCTGACGATCGGCCGGACCGGAAGGCACGATCACGACGTTCTGACACTCCTCGCAGCTGACCTGGGGCTCCCAGGTCAGATTGATCACCGTGCCAGTGGCCCAGTGCCAGTCTTCCCAAAAAGCTTCCTGAAGCCCCAGCACGCTAGGCCCGGTCAGCTTGAGATGCGTGTCACGCCAGGGTCCGTGGCGGGGGTGTTCGCCCAGGTATTCCACCCCGACATTGAAGCCGCCCAGCCACCCTTCTCGCCCATCCACCACCAGCACCTTGCGGTGGTTGCGGAAGTTGAGCTGAAAGCGATGCTTGAAACCACGAGAGGAGCGAAAGGCACTGATCTCGACGCCGGCTTCGCTCAGATCGCGAAGATAGCCTTCCGAAAGATTCCGGCTGCCAACCTCGTCGAACAGGAAATAGACTCGAACCCCGCGGTCGGCCGCCTTCTGCAAGTGTTCCTTGAGCTTGATGCCTAGTGCATCGTGGCGAACGATGAAAAACTGGATCAGCAGGTACTCTTCCGCCGCATCGATACCGGCAAAGAGACTGGCGAAGGTGGCATCCCCGTCGATCAGCAGTTCGGCCCGGTTACCGCTCGTGAGCGGCATCATGGCCAGTTGTTCCACGGCACGCACGTCGGGGTCTCTGGCGTCCGCCAGGAAGGGTTGGAGCCTTTCCCGATAGCGGGCCAGAATCCGGCGCAGGACGGTGTCGCGCTCCCCTCGCGCCGATACATAGCCGTAGAAGCGGGGGCGCCCAAAGATCCAGTAGGCCGGCACGGCGAGATAGGGAATCGTCACAAGGGAGATGATCCAGGCAACGGCCCCCTGGGAAGTTCGACTGGAAAGCAGGGCCAGGACGGCCGATACGAAGCCCAGCACGTGTACCAGAAATATTGCCAGGCCGAAGAGCCAGGATGCCATGATATCTCCCTGAAAAAACAGCGTGCTACAGCATACTGCAAACGATAGCGGCCCCGCCAGTTAGCGGGGCCGCGAGGTCGCTTAGTCACAAGCACAACGGCTCAGGCGCGCTCGGCTATGATCTCCTTCCACTTGGCCGGACCGGTCTGGTGGACCGAGGTGCCCTGGCTATCGACGGCCACGGTAACCGGCATGTCTTCCACTTCGAACTCGTAGATCGCTTCCATGCCCAGGTCCTGGAAACCCACGACACGGGATTTCTTGATGGCCTGCGCCACCAGGTAGGCGGAGCCACCCACGGCCATCAGGTAGACGGCCTTATTGTCGCGGATGGCGTCGATGGCCGCCGGGCCGCGCTCAGCCTTGCCGACCATTCCCAGCAGGCCGGTTTCTTCCAGCATGGTCCGGGTGAACTTGTCCATGCGTGTCGCAGTTGTCGGTCCCGCCGGTCCGACGACTTCGTCACGGACCGGATCCACCGGGCCCACGTAGTAGATGAAGCGACCTTTCAGGTCGACGGGCAGGCTCTCGCCCTTGGCCAGCATTTCGACCATGCGCTTGTGGGCGGCGTCGCGACCGGTGAGCAGCTTGCCGTTGAGCAGCAGCGTGTCACCGGGCTGCCAGGTGAGCACCTCTTCCGGGGTCACGGTATCGAGGTTGACGCGCTTGACGTTGTCGCCGGCTTCACGGGTGATTTCCGGCCAGTCCTCGAGTTTCGGTACCGGCAGTGCCGCGGGTCCAGAGCCGTCGAGGGTGAAATGCGCATGTCGGGTCGCCGCGCAGTTGGGAATGATCGCCACCGGCTTGTTGGCCGCGTGGGTCGGGAAATCCTTCACCTTGATATCAAGCACGGTGGTCAGCCCCCCGAGACCCTGGGCACCGATACCGCTCTTGTTGACCTTGTCGAACAGTTCGAGACGTAGCTCCTCGGCCCGGTTGGACGGTCCGCGAGCCTGGAGTTCCTGGATATCGATGGGGTCGAGCAGAGCCTCCTTGGCGATCTCCATGGCCTTCTCGGCGGTACCGCCGATGCCGATTCCCAGCATGCCGGGCGGGCACCAGCCGGCTCCCATCTTGGGCAGCTGTTCCATCACCCAGTCGACCACGCTATCGGAGGGATTGAGCATGGCGAACTTGGACTTCGCCTCGCTGCCGCCGCCCTTGGCGGCCACATGCACCTCCACGCTGTCGCCAGGGACGATCTTGTGGTGAATGATGGCCGGCGTATTGTCCCCGGTGTTCTTGCGCGCCCCGTCCGGGTCGGCCAGTACCGAGGCGCGCAGCACGTTGTCGGGGAGCTGGTAGGCGCGGCGCACGCCTTC
>SKVX01000516.1 GCA_007129225.1 Halomonas sp. | reverse complement strand
GCCCTGGACAGTGCCCGGATGCTGGACGCCGAACTGGAGGAGAGCGCCACCCTGACCGTCTACCTGGCGCATCAGGTCGATGAAGCCCAGGCAGGCCGCATCGACGAGGCGATCGGCGCCCATGAGGGGGTGGCACGCACCCGGCTGATTACGGCAGCCGAGGGGATGGCCGAGTTCCAGCAGGCGCTGGGACTGACCGATGCCCTGGGCCGGCTCGATGACAACCCGTTGCCGGCTAGCGTGGTGGTGACGCCGCTGGACCCGGCGCCGGAGAGCGTTCGCGAACTGGCCGAGTCGTTGCAGGAGATGACCGGGGTGGATGAAGTACGCCTCGACCTGGCCTGGCTGGAGCGTCTGCGTCACCTTGCCGAACTCGGCAGTCGCGTGGCCCTGGCGCTGGGCGTGCTGTTCGGCCTTGGCGTGCTGCTGGTGGTGGGCAACACCATTCGCCTGGCCGTGGAGAGCCGTCGCCGGGAGATCGAGGTGGTGATGCTGATCGGCGCCACCCACGCCTTCGTGCGCCGTCCCTTCCTGTATAGCGGCGCCTGGTACGGCCTGGGAGGCGGCCTGCTCGCCTGGGGCTTGCTGGGCCTCGGCAGCGAGTGGCTGGCGGCGCCCGTCAGCGCCCTGGCGGCCAGCTATGGCGCCACCTTCCAGCTACCCCAACTGGGTGCCGCGGGCTCGGCAACGCTGCTGATCTGCAGTACACTACTGGGCTGGCTGGGTGCCTGGATCGCCGTGAGCCGCCACCTCGCGGAGATTCGGCCGCGTTAATGAGCGGAGATTCGGCTGCGTTAATGAGCGGAGATTCGGCTGCGATCAACGTCGGTGTGTCGACCCGCTGGTACATACCCGCGGAATCTGCCACGCTAGCCAGCAAAGACGGAACATTCTGTGGTCGAAACCGTCAAATATGGCGGTCACGAACAGCACGCAACAGGGTTTCGAGGGAGACAACCTGCATATGAGCACCAGTCTTCTACCGGTGGGACAGTTATCACCGGGCCATGACCTGAACGGGTATATCCAGGCGGTAAACGGGATTCCGATGCTGACCGCCGACGAGGAGCGCGAGCTCGCCTATCGCCTCTATGACGAGGGCGACCTGGAAGCGGCGCGCCGGCTGGTGCTGTCGCATCTACGCTTCGTCGTGCATATCGCGCGCAGCTACTCCGGCTATGGGCTGCCCCAGGCCGACCTCATCCAGGAAGGCAATGTGGGCCTGATGAAGGCGGTCAAGCGCTTCGACCCGAATCAGGGCGTGCGTCTGGTCTCCTTTGCGGTGCACTGGATCAAGGCGGAAATCCACGAGTTCGTGCTGCGCAACTGGCGGATCGTCAAGATCGCCACCACCAAGGCCCAGCGCAAGCTGTTCTTCAACCTGCGCAGCGCCAAGAAGCGCCTGGCCTGGCTGAACAACGACGAAGTCGAGGCCATCGCCAAGGACCTGGACGTCAAGCCAGAGGTGGTGCGCGAGATGGAGGGACGTCTGTCGGCCCACGACGCCGGTTTCGATGCCTCGCCCAGCGACGATGAGGAGTCCACCTACCAGTCGCCGGCACACTACCTGGATGATGCGGGTTCCGATCCGGCGATGCAGCTCGAGGACAGCGACTGGGAAGACGATGCCAGTCGCCGGCTGCAGTTCGCCCTGGAGGCGCTGGACGAGCGTTCCCGCGACATCCTCCGGCGCCGCTGGCTGGCCGAGAGCAAGGCCACCCTGCACGAGCTGGCCGACGTCTACGGCGTCTCGGCTGAGCGCATTCGCCAGCTCGAGAAGAACGCCATGAAGAAGATCCGCCTGCAGCTGGGTGATACGCTGGCCGCTTGAGCCGCGTCGCCCCCGCCGCCATGGACGACGAAGCCCCGGTCACTGACCGGGGCTTCGTGCATCTGGGCCTCCTGCATCTGGGGTGTGCGAGGAGGGCGTCAGGCGCTCTGACGTGCCTGGCGCATCAGCTGCGCCGAGAGCAGGGCCCACTGGTCCTCCCAGTGCTCGGTGGGGAGGCGCCGGAAGTCGCTGCGGACATACTGGGAGATGCGGCCTTCCACCTGGGCCATCAGCAGGTTGGCCGCCGCCGACACGGGGAGGGTGGGGCGATAGCCTTCACGCAGCTCCGCCTCCCGCAGTACCTGCTTGAGCTGGGTCTCCAGGCGCTCGAAGAGCTGGTGGATGCGCAGGCGCAGCCGGGCGGTCTCGCCGGTCAGCACATCGCCGCCGAGCAGTCGTGACAACCCCGGGTTCTTCTCGGTGAAGGCGAGCAGCAGGGTGAGGATCTGGCCGCAGCGCGGCACGGCGTCGGGGACTTCCTCGAGAATACGGGTAATGCGTTCGAACAGCGTCTCTTCGATAAAGGCGATGAGACCCTCGAACATGCGCGCCTTGCTGGGAAAGTGACGGTATAGCGCCGCCTCGGACACGCCCACCTGGCGTGCCAGCGCCGCAATGGTGATGCGCTTGCCGCTGTCTTCCTCCAGCATCAGCGCGAGCGCCTGCAAGATCTGCTCGCGGCGGCTGGGTGGGGGAGTTGCCTGCGTCATGTCGGTATCTTTTTTTGGTTGTCTTACGGTGCTGAAAGCGTGTCCGCCACGGCACCTCGCCGTGCGGACACATCGCTCAGCCGGCGTCGTTGCCGTGGCGTTCGGCATCGGTGATCAGGGTGCCGACACCGGCGTTGGTGAATATCTCCAGCAGGGTGGCATGGGGCACGCGGCCGTCGATGATATGGGCGCTGGCCACGCCCCCCTTGACGGCATCCAGGGCGCAGCGAATCTTCGGCAACATGCCGCCGTGGATGGTGCCGTCGGCGATCAGTGCGTCCACCTGGGCGGTGGTTAGCCCGGTGAGTACTTCGCCGTCGGCATTCATCAGCCCGGCGACATTGGTCAGCAGCATCAGCTTCTCGGCGCCCAGCGCCTCGGCGACCTTGCCGGCTACCAGGTCGGCGTTGATATTGTAGCTGTTGCCCTTGGCGTCGACCCCGATGGGGGCGATCACCGGGATGAAGTCGCGTTCGGCGAGCATCTCGATCAGGTCGGTGGAGATATGCTCGACCTCGCCCACGTGGCCGATGTCGATGATCTCGGGAGCGGTCATCTCGGGGGTCTGGTGTTCCACCTTGAGCTTGCGCGCCCGGATCTGGGAGCCATCCTTGCCGGTCAGGCCGATCGCCTTGCCGCCGGCCTGGTTGATCAGGTTGACGATCCCCTTGTTGACCAGGCCGCCTAGGACCATTTCCACCACGTCCATGGTCTCGGCGTCGGTGACCCGCATGCCGTTGACGAAGCGTGACTCGATCTTCAGCTTGGTCAGCAGGTCGCCGATCTGCGGGCCGCCACCGTGGACCACCACCGGATTGATCCCGACCTCCTTCATCAACACCATGTTGCGGGCGAAGGAGTCGATCAGGGTGTCTTCGGTCATGGCATTGCCGCCGTACTTCACGACGACGGTCTTGCCGGTGAAGCGCTGAATATAGGGAAGTGCCTCGGAGAGCACTTCCACTACCAGGCGCGGATCACGGGTCGGTTGGGTCATGGTCATTCCTTTCGGGTACGGTAAACGCTGCCGCTCACTGCGGCAGGGTCAGGGCCGGGTCGATCTGCTGCAGGGCGTCGGCAAAGCGGGCGCGGACGCGGGCCAGCGCCTCGTTGCTCTTGCCCTCGAAGCGCAGCACCAGCACCGGCGTGGTATTGGAGGCACGGCAGAGACCCCAACTGTCCGCGTAGTCGACACGAATGCCGTCCAGGGTGGTCTTGACCCCGTCATCGCCGAAATCGCCTTCCCGGGCCAGCCGCTCCACCAGGTCGAACTTGGTCTCGTCGGTCACCTGGATGTTGATCTCCGGCGTGCCGATATCCTGGGGGTAGCGGGCGAAAAAGGCATCGGCGTCCTCGTCCTGCTTGGAGAGGATTTCCAGCAGTCGGGCGGCACCGTATATGCCGTCGTCGAAGCCGTACCAGCGCTCCTGGAAGAAGATGTGTCCGCTCATCTCGCCGGCCAGCAGGGCGCCGGTCTCCTTCATGCGCGCCTTGATCAGCGAATGGCCGGTGCGCCACATCTCCGGTTCGCCGCCGGCATCGTCGATGACCCGGGCCAGGTTGCCCGTGCACTTGACGTCGAAGATCACCTTGGCGCCGGGGTTGCGCGAGAGCATGTCCTCGGCGAAGGCCATCATCAGGTGGTCGGGGTAGATCATCTGGCCGGTCGGCGTCACCACGCCGAGCCGGTCGCCGTCGCCATCGAAGGCCAGTCCGATATCGGCACCGCTTGCCTGCACTTCGCGGATCAGGTCCTGGAGGTTCTTGAGCTTGCCCGGGTCCGGGTGGTGGTTGGGGAAGGTGCCGTCGATCTCGGCGAACAGGGGGATGGTATCGGCGCCGAGCCGTTCGATCAGCTTCGGACCCAGCTCGCCGGCCACGCCGTTGCCGCAGTCCACCACCGCCTTGATCGGCCGCTCCAGCGTGATGTCGCCGAGAATGCGCGCCAGGTAGGCATCGCGCAGGTCGTCCTGGCGCACGCTGCCCTGGCCCTCGCTGAGGTCGCCGGATTCGATGCGCCGGTAGAGCGCGGTGATCGCCTCGCCGGAGAGGGTCTCGCCGCCCAGCACGATCTTGAAGCCGTTGTAGTCCGGCGGGTTATGGCTACCGGTGACCATGACGCCCGAGGCGGTGCCTTCCAGAACGTGGGTGGCGAAGTAGAGTACCGGTGTGGGCACCATGCCGATGTCGATCACGTCACGGCCGGCGGCGGTCAGTCCGCGGGTCAGCGCCTCACTCAGCCGGGGGCCGGAGAGGCGTCCGTCACGTGCCACCACCACGGTGGACTCATGGCGGGCAGCGGCTTCCGAACCGATGGCGCGACCGATCAGCTCGACGGTCGCTTCGGTCAGGGTGTCGTCGACGATGCCGCGTATGTCATAGGCACGGAAGATGGAGGCCGGTACGGGGCTGTTCTTGACTGGGCTCATAACGGTTCCTTGTCAAACAGGTGTGTTTTCATGTGCCAGGTTGCGAGGACCCTGCCGGGCGGCCCGCTCCATGGGACGACCGGCGCGGTGTTTCGACTATCAGCGGCGCCCCGAGCTGCCGAAGCCGCCTTCGCCGCGCAGGCTGGCCTCGAAGCCATCGACGATCTCGAGTTCGGCTTGCACCACCGGGACCACCACATACTGGGCCAGACGCTCGAAAGGCTCCAGTACGAAGGTAGTGGTGCCGCGGTTCCAGGTCGAGATCATCAGCTCGCCCTGGTAGTCGGAGTCGATCAGCCCCACCAGGTTGCCGAGTACGATGCCGTGCTTGTGACCCAGCCCGGAGCGGGGCAGGATCATGCCGGCGAGATTGGGGTCGCCGATGTGAATGGCAAGACCGGTTCGCACCAGTTCGCACTGGCCGGGCTCCAGGGTCAGCGGCGCATCGAGCAGCGCACGCAGGTCCATGCCCGCGGAGCCCAGGGTGGCGTAGCGGGGCATGTAGTCGTGCAGGCGCTCGTCGAGGAGCTTGACCGCAAGTCGGGGCCTGTCGGTCGGTGGGGTGACGGGCGGTGTGGGCTGAGTCTCGGGCATGGTGGTTCCGTTGTGTGCGCCTGCGTTCAGGGTCGGGTTTGGGTCAGTCGTTGGGCTCAGTGCGTCGGGCCGTCGGGCAGGCAGCTCAGGGTTCGCCTCAGGATGGCCTCGGCCAACCGGGCCTTGGGCTGGGGCGGCAGGCTTTCGCCGCCTTCACCGTCGCCATCCCGCCACAGCAGCAGGGCGGCATTGTCGTCGGCACCGAAGCCGAGGCCTTCGGCAGAGACATCATTGGCGACGATCATGTCCAGCCGCTTGCGCGTCAACTTGTCCCGGGCGTAGGCCTCCAGGTCGCGGGTCTCGGCGGCGAAGCCCACCACGAAGGGGCGGCGGCTGGCCGGATCTCGCTTGAGGGCGACATCGGCGATGATATCCGGATTCTTGACCAGCTTCAGCGTCAGGGCGTCCTCGCCTTCCTGCTTCTTGATCTTGTGCTCGGCGACCGCATCGACGCGGTAGTCGGCCACCGCGGCGCAGCCGATGAAGATATCGCAGGCGGCAAGCAGTCGCAGGCAGGTCTCATGCATCTCCTGCGCCGTTTCCACGTCGATGCGCTCGACCCCTTGGGGCGTCGCCTGGGTCACTGGGCCGCTCACCAGGGTGACCCGGGCGCCCAGTCGAGCGGCGGAGGCGGCCAGGGCATAGCCCATCTTGCCGGAACTGTGGTTGGAGAGGTAGCGCACTGGGTCCAGCGGCTCGCGGGTGGGGCCGGCGGTGATTACGATATGCAGGCTGCGGGCCTCGGCTACCGGTTCCGGCGCCATGGCAAGCAGCGCATCGAGGATCGCCTCGGGCTCCAGCATGCGCCCGGGTCCCACGTCGCCGCAGGCCTGGTCGCCGCTGTCGGGCCCCAGCAGGCGCCAGCCATCCTGCTGCAGGCGCTCGGCGTTGCGCTGGGTGGCCGCGTGGCGCCACATGGCCTGGTTCATGGCCGGTGCCATGACCTTCTCGGCCTCGCTGGCCAGGCACAAGGTCGTGAGCAGGTCGTCTGCCATGCCCATGGCCAGGCGTGCCATCAGGTCGGCGGTGGCGGGGGCGATGAGCACGACGTCCGCCCAGCGAGCGAGCTCGATATGGCCCATGCCGGCCTCGGCCTCGGGGTCGAGCAGCGAGG
>SKVX01000190.1 GCA_007129225.1 Halomonas sp. | reverse complement strand
CCTCGTCTTCCATGCGCAGGGTGCTGGCGGCATCGATCCAGTAGCCCTTCCATCCGCCACCGCGCAGGTCGCCGTAGACCTGCTGGGTGTAGTCGCCGCCCTGGCAGGTGATCACGACATCCAGCGCCTTGAGCTCCTCGATATCGGTGGCATCCTTGAGCGGAGGAACGTCCACGCCGATGTCCGGGCCGGGCTTGCCGACCTGGGAGGTGGTGAAGAAGATCGGCTCGATGCCATCGAAATCTCCATCCTCCTGCATGCGCTGCATGAGTACCGAGCCCACCATGCCACGCCAACCGACGAAACCGACTTTCAACATGTGAAGTCCTCCAGAAAAGTATGAACCGAACATTATACAGATTTCAGGCCGACGATTTTACCCGCCCCGACAACAAGACAGACGGGCCGGGAGACACTTGCCTGACAGCAGTCTGTCTCTACTCAAGATAGCGGGCAGCTCCACGGCATTCAGTATCAAATTGCATCGAAAGCCGCCAGCACCGCATCGCCCATTTCGCGGGTGGAGACGGTACGCATGCCCTCGGAGGCAATATCCGCGGTTCTCAGGCCGTCGTCCAACACCTTGCCCACGGCCGCCTCGATACGCTCGGCCAGCGCCGGCTCATCCAGCGAGTAGCGCAGCATCATGGCCACCGAGAGAATGGTGGCCAGCGGATTGGCCACGTTCTGACCAGCGATATCCGGTGCGCTACCGTGACAGGGCTCGTACATGCCCTGGCCGCTCTCGTTGAGCGAAGCCGAAGGCAGCATGCCGATGGAGCCGGTCAGCATCGCCGCGGCATCCGACAGGATGTCGCCGAACATGTTGCCGGTGACCATCACGTCGAACTGCTTGGGCGCCCGCACCAGCTGCATGGCGGCATTGTCGACGTACATGTGCGAGAGCTCGACGTCGGGATACGCCGGCGCCAGGCGCTCCATGACCTCGCGCCAGAGGATGGTGACCTCGAGCACGTTGGCCTTGTCGACGCTGCACAGTCGCTTGCCGCGCTTCTGCGCCATCTCGAAGGCGACCCGGCCGATACGCTCGATCTCGCTCTCGGAATAGATGTAGGTATTGAAGCCGACCCGCTCGCCATTGCGCACCTCGATACCACGGGGCTGGCCGAAGTAGATGCCGCCGGTCAGCTCGCGGACGATCATGATGTCGAGGCCGGCCACCAGCTCGGGCTTGAGGCTGGAGGCGGAAGCCAGCTGCGGGTAGGTGATGGCCGGACGCAGGTTGCCGAACAGGCCGAGGTTCTTGCGCAGGCCGAGCAGGCCCTTCTCGGGGCGCTTGGCGAGATCCTCGAGCTTGTCCCACTTGGGGCCACCCACGGCACCGAGCAGGATGGCATCGGCGGCCTTGGCCTTGTCCAGGGTCACCGCGGGCAGCGGCTCGCCGTGTTCGTCATAGGCGGCGCCGCCGACCAGACCTTCTTCCACCTCGACGTCGAGGCCCCGGGCCTGACAGGCGGCCAGGATGCGACTGGCCTGGGCGGTGATCTCAGGGCCGATGCCGTCGCCCGGCAGTACCAGAATCTTGCGTGTCATCTATTTCTACCTTGTCGGAACGCTGATCGGTCGGATGACGGGGCTGTACGGCGGCAGGCCTGCGAGGAGGCGCTGTGAACCCATCCCTGGGCGCTACCGATTCCATCCCTGGAATCGGACCTCCTCTCCGGCCTGCCCCTACGCCCTGACACCCTCTAAGGCATCTTTCACAGAACGGCTGAAACCTTCAGGCTTGAGCGGCATTCCGGAACAGCCAAGGACGTGCCTGCCGATGCTTCTCTTCGAAAGCGCGGATGGCATCCTTGTCCTTGAGAGTCAGGCCGATATCGTCGAGCCCCTCGAGCAGACAGTGCTTGCGGAAGTCATCGACCTCGAACTCGAGGATCTCGCCGGAGGGCGTAATCACCCGCTGGTTCTCCAGATCGACATCGAGGCGGTAGCCTTCGTTGTCTTGCACCTCGGCGAAGAGGCGGTCGATCGTCTCCTCCGGCAGCGTGACCAACAGCAGGCCGTTCTTGAAGGCGTTGTTGTAGAAGATATCGGCGAAGCTCGGCGCGATCACGACACGGAAGCCGAAGTCCTCCAGCGCCCAGGGGGCATGCTCCCGGGAACTGCCGCAGCCGAAGTTGCGGCGCGCCAGCAGCACACTTGCCCCTTGGTAACGCGCCTGGTTGAGCACGAAATCGGGATTCAACGGACGCTGCGAGCAATCCTGGCCGGGCTGTCCCTCGTCGAGATAGCGCAGCTCGTCGAAGAGGTTGACGCCAAAGCCGGTACGCTTGATCGACTTGAGGAACTGCTTGGGAATGATCAGGTCTGTGTCGACATTGGCCCGGTCCAGCGGTGCGACGAGGCCCTCGGTGCGTTCGAACTTGTTCATGGTTCAGGCCTCCTCGGCGGTGCTGTTTTGCTCAAGACCACGGACATCAACGAAGTGGCCGGCGATGGCGGCAGCGGCAGCCATGGCCGGGCTGACCAAGTGGGTGCGCCCACCGTAGCCCTGGCGACCCTCGAAGTTGCGGTTGGAGGTGGAGGCGCAGTGCTCTCCGGCGCCGAGCTTGTCGGCGTTCATCGCCAGGCACATGGAGCAGCCCGGCTCGCGCCATTCGAAACCGGCCTCGATGAAGATCTTGTCCAGCCCCTCGGCCTCGGCCTGGCGCTTCACCAGGCCCGAGCCCGGCACGACCATGGCCAGTTGAATGGAGCTGGCGACCTTTTTTCCGCGGGCCACCTTGGCGGCCTCGCGCAGGTCCTCGATGCGCGAATTGGTGCAGGAGCCGATAAAGACCTTGTCGAGGCGGATATCGGTGATCTTCTGCCTGGGCTTGAGGCCCATGTATTCCAGTGCCCGAGTGTAGCCCCGCTGTACGGTGTCGTCACCGGCCTCGGCCGGGTCGGGCACCTCGCCGGAGATCCCGGTGACCATCTCGGGGCTGGTGCCCCAGCTGACCTGAGGCTCGATCTCGGCGGCATCGAGCTCCACCACCTTGTCGAAGACGGCGTCGTTGTCTGAAACCAGGTTGCGCCAGTCGGCCACGGCGGCTTGCCACTGCTCGCCGGATGGCGCGAACGGCCGGTTGCCAAGGTAGTCGATGGTGGTTTCGTCCACCGCGATCAACCCGACCCGGGCACCGGCCTCGATGGCCATGTTGCACACGGTCATGCGCCCTTCCATGGAAAGATCGCGAATCGCGCTGCCGGCGAACTCGATGGCATAACCGGTGCCTCCGGCGGTGCCGATCTTGCCGATGATGGCCAGCACGATGTCCTTGGCGGTGACACCCGCGCCGAGCTTGCCCTCGACCCGAACCTGCATGTTCTTCATTTTCTGCGCCAGCAGGCACTGGGTGGCGAGCACGTGCTCCACCTCGGAGGTGCCGATGCCATGGGCCAGCGCGGCAAAGGCACCGTGGGTAGCGGTATGAGAGTCGCCACAGACCACGGTCATCCCCGGCAGGGTAGCGCCCTGCTCCGGCCCCACCACGTGGACGATGCCCTGACGCGGGTCGTTGATCTTGAACTCCTCGATGCCGAACTCGACGCAGTTGTCATCGAGCGTCTGCACCTGGATCAGCGACACTGGGTCCTTGATTCCGGCATTACCCTCGGCACGCTCCTTGAGTGTCGTCGGCACGTTGTGGTCGGGCGTGGCCAGGTTGGCGTCGAGCCGCCACGGCTTGCGCCCGGCCAGACGCAAGCCCTCGAAGGCCTGGGGCGAGGTCACTTCGTGGAGCAGCTGGCGGTCGATATAGATGAGGGCGGTGCCGTCATCGCGCTCCTTCACCAGGTGCTGCGACCACAGCTTGTCGTAGAGTGTCTGGCCTGCCATATCGTTCTCCCGGGCTCTGGGGCCCTTTACCTGTCCGGTCTGAGTTATCGCCGTGCCGTATCTGGTTGCCTACAACGCGGCTCTCCGTCGACAGGTCTCGCGGAGGCGCTGTAAACCCATCCCTGGGCGCTACATTTGCCATCCATGGCAAATGACCTCCGCTATGACCTGTCCCCGGCGCCGCTCACGCCTGCAGCGCACCGCTAGGTCCTTGCACGTTAGGTCCTTGCACGTTCGTTTCTTGGCGCTGAGTCATTAGGTGTCATCCAGTCTTGCGCGGCTCGCTCATAAAAGCAATTCATGTTATTTATTCATTGGATTCCAAAAAGGAATAGATAGCGACCACAGGAACCGATAGCAAACGTGGATACCCAGAGTCTTCAGGCCTTTCTCGCCGTGGCCGATAGCGGTAGTTTCTCCCGCGCCGCCGAGCAGCTGCACCTGACCCAGCCGGCGGTCTCCAAGCGCATCGCCACCCTCGAGCAGCAGATCGACGCGCGCCTGTTCGACCGCATCGGCCGTCGCGTCACGCTGACCGAGGCGGGCCGGGTGCTGCTGCCCCGAGCCCGACAGATCCTGGTGATGGTGGATGACAGCCGACGGGCACTGGTCAATCTCTCGGGGGATATTGCCGGCAGCCTGACACTCGCCACCAGCCACCATATCGGACTGCACCGCCTGCCACCGCTACTGAAAGCCTACACGCGCAGCCACTCCGAAGTACGCCTGGATCTGCGCTTTCTCGACTCGGAGCAGGCTTACCAAGGGGTACTGGACGGGGAACTGGAGATGGCGGTGGTAACGCTGGCGCCGCACCCGGACCCCCAGCTCGACGTCGTGCCCATCTGGGATGACCGGATGTGCTTCGTCTGCGCCCACGATCACCCGCTGGCCGGGCGCGGACGTCTTTCGCTCCACGATCTGTGCGCCTTCGATGCCGTGCTACCGGGCCCCCTGACCTTCACCCGCGCGCTGATCGAGTCGCGCTTTGCCGCCGCCGGCCTCGAGCTTCCGGTGGCGCTCTCCACCAACTATCTCGAGACACTGAAAATGATGACCGCCATTGGCCTGGGCTGGAGCCTGCTGCCGGAGCGGCTGGTGGCCGGCGAGCTGCACGAACTTCAGGTAGAGCATTCGGCCATTCATCGCTCTCTGGGCTATCTAGTGCACCGTAGTCGTACCCTTTCCAACGCGGCCAGGGCCATGCTGGCACTGCTGGAAGACGCGCGAGACGAAGCGAGTCGCCGAAGGTAAGGCAATATTGTTAGACTGCTCACAATAACCATTGTCTCTTCTCCGGAGCCTCGCGCCTCGTGTCCTCGCCCGATCCATCACCGATTTCATCGCGCCATGCCCTGGCCGGCATCTTGATTCTGCTTGGACTCGTGCTGCAGATACTCGGCTTTGCCGGGCTCGTACCGCTACCCCACGGCGTCGGCTACGCCCTTTGGCTGGCCACCCTGTTGCTGTGGCGGGACATTCCCTGGCGCACCCGTTGGCAAGCCGGGGCATTGACCGCCATCGGCCTGGGACTGTTGATCGCAGCACGCTGGCACTACGGGGCCCAGGTAGCCTGGCCAAGCATCACCAGCGGCAACACCTATGTGGTCGCGATGCTGGTGGGGGTCAGCTTCATCGGCCTGATCGGCAACCGCAGCGGTTCGAAACGACCGCTGGGCCGGGCGGTTACCGGGAGGCGCGGCACCGCGGGGACTTGGCTCGGCGTCCACCTGCTCGGTACCATTCTCAATCTATCGACCGTATTCATGATCGGCGATCGCCTGGCGCGGCGCGCCCCGCTGACCACGCCCCAACTGCTGGCACTGAATCGCGGACTGTCCAGCGCCGCACTATGGTCACCCTTCTTCGCCTCCATGGGCGTGGTGATGACCCTGGCGCCGGGCATGGAGTATTCGCGCATTCTCGCCATCGGCCTGCCCCTGGCCCTGCTCAGCGGCGCACTGACCACACTGGAGCTGTCACGTCGATTCGACCTGGCCGAGGTCGCAGGCTTTTCGCTATCGCCGCGGAGCCTACTGATGCCGGCTGCCATGGCAGCACTGGTGATGCTGTTTCATTTCAAGCTGACACCCGAACTCGGCATCGTCAGCATCATCACCTTCCTGCTGCCGGCGGTGGCACTGGCCAGCAACCTGCCTGCCGGCCCTCGATGGACCCTTTACCGCGTTCGCCAGCACACCCTGATGCGGCTACCGGCGATGCGTGGCGAGATCGCCCTGTTTCTGTCGGCCGGCCTGTTGACCCTGGGCCTCTCCACCCTGGTGGCGGCAGCCACGGGCAGCGAATGGACGCTGTTCGACCGCTTTGGTGCCATCCAGGCCATGGTCAGTTTTCTGGCGATCGTGGCCAGCGCCGTCCTGGGGCTGCACCCCATCATCGGGGTCTCGGTGCTTGCCTCGACCCTGAGCCTGAGCGGCCAGGAGCAGACCCTCTTCGCCTTCACCGCGCTTGCCTCCTGGGCGGTGGGCACCTCGGTGGGGCCGCTGTCAGGCATCAATCTGTCGCTGCAGGGGCGCTATGGTGTCAGCGGCTATCGCATGATGCGTCATAACCTGGTCTATGCCCTGGCACTCAGCGCCCTGGTGCTGGTGGCCATCCTGGTGCTCGACACCTGGCTATAGTGGCTGCCCAAGCTTGCAGGCCGAGCCGGCATGCTACCGGCCCGACCAGGCAGGAAAGGGCTTACTGGGAGACGCGATAGAAGTAGCGATGCCCACACTGGTGACAAGGCTCGATGCGCGTCACACCTTCCAGGTCGACCACAGCGTCGCAGTGAACACAGGCCATGCGCCCGGGGACGGCCATCTCGCCCTCGCAGTAGTCGG
>SKVX01000572.1 GCA_007129225.1 Halomonas sp. | reverse complement strand
TCGGGGGAGTCCTTGCCTGAATAGTTGGCGCCGCCACCGAACAGCAGCCGGCCGTCGGCGGTAAGGCGATAGTAGTCGAGGACGAAGCGGCAGTCGTACACCGCCAGGTCGTGGGGGTTGATGGCCTCGGCGAGCCCCCCCAGCGGTGCGGTGGTGACGATGCCCAGCGAGGCCGGAAACAGCTTGCCGCCCAGGCGGCGGCGCTCCAGGCGATGATAGGCATTGCCGGCCAGCAGCACTCGGTTGGCGTGGACCTTGCCGTGCGCGGTGATCACGGCGGGCGAGGGGCCGTGCTCGATGCGCACGACCGGCGAGTGCTCGAAGATCCGCGCGCCCAGCGACTCGGCGACACGAGCCTCGCCCAGGCACAGGTTGAGCGGATGGAGGTGCAGGTTATAGCGGTTGAGCAGGCCGCCGTGGTAGCACTCCGTGCGAATGACTTCGCGCACCTGGCGTCCATCCAGTAGCTCGACGTGTTCGCCCATGCCGCGGGCCTGGCAGGCCTCGAAGTCGGCCTCGAGCGCCGCCATGTGAGCGGGCTTCCACGCCGCCTGCAAGTGCCCCTGCTTGAGATCGCAGGGGATGGCATATTTATCGACCCGTTCGCGAATGATGCGCTGGCCACGCCATCTCAGATCCCAGACGAAGTCCACGGCGGCCTCGCCCAGGGTGCGGCGCATCTGCTTGCGCATGGCCGCTTCCCCCGAGAGGCTGCCGGTGACCTGGCCGCCATTGCGGCCGCTGGCGCCCCAGCCGACCTTGTTGGCCTCGACGATGGCGACCCGGTAGCCGCGCTCGGCCAGTTCCACCGCCGTGGCGACGCCGGTAAAGCCGCCCCCGACGATGGCCACGTCGACGGTCACGTCGCCCGCGAGCTGCGGATAATTCGATTCCTCTTGAATCGTTGCGGAGTAGTAGGAGTCGCAGCGGGGGCTGGGCATGAAGGCTCCTGTCAGTAAGTGTCGATTATTCTTAACGCCATGCTAGCACAGGCTGGATCGTGTCATGCCAGCGCGGAAGCCGACAGTCATGGCCGGGGCTGGCTTTACAAGGTGCCTTTGTCGAGAGAGAAGTCAGCAAGGTAGCGTGTCAACTGCTGTGCCAGGGTGTCGCCGGCTCGCTCGGCGTGGCGACGCGCCAGTCGTTCCGCCCGGCTGGCATCGCCGTCGATGACCGCGTCGAGAATCGCCGCATGTTCTTCCCATACGCGATTGGGAGGCGAGGCGGCACCCAGTACGGCACCCATGGCACGTCGAAGGTGGTGCCAGTGGGTCGCAACGGTCTCTTCGATCAGGGGGTTGCCCGATAGCCGGTATATCAGACGATGGAAGGCCATGTCGGCCGCGATCATGGACAATGGCTGTTCACCGGCGCAGGCCTTGCGTCCCGCCTCGATCAGGGTCCGACCGTGTCGCTGCGCCTCGCCGGGGGCGTGGAGGGCCGCCTCACGGGCGGCGAGACCATCCAGCGAGGCGCGCACCTGGTAGAGGTGACGGACGTGAGTGGCACTCAGCGGTGCCACCTTGACGCCACGACGCCCCATGGCGCAGACGAAGCCTTCGTTCTTGAGTAGCTGGATAGCTTGGACGATGGGCTGTCGAGACACTCCCAGCCGCTTGGCGAGCGCATCCTGGTTGAGGCGGGCATCAGCCGGCAGTTCGCCGCTGCAGATGGCGTCCAGCAGGGACAGATGCACGCGCTGTACCAGCTGGGTGTGGGTCGGAAGGGCTTCCATGCGCGTTTCCTATGATGAATACCGTATTTCGTATACAAAAAATAGATCCTAACTCCCCGCTGAGTCAATCGCCGCCTTAGAGGTGGCTGTCGAGGTGTTCACCAGAGGGCGTTTAGGTCTGCGCTTTGCGCTCCGGACCTCAGCCGGTAGAATGGTGGTTTGCTTTCGTGGTCGGCACGTCCGTGGGCGGTATTCGCGGCGTGAAGGCACATTCAGATCGGCTGCCAGCCAGCCAGCTGCAAGGACTCCGCGCTGCATGAGCTATCAGGTTCTGGCCCGCAAGTGGCGGCCTCGCACATTTCATGAACTGGTCGGGCAGGAACATGTCCAGCGAGCCCTGGTCAATGCGCTCGACCAGGGGCGCCTGCATCACGCCTATCTTTTTACCGGAACTCGAGGCGTCGGCAAGACGACATTGGCAAGAATACTTGCCAAGTGCCTCAACTGTACGGCCAAGGGCCATGGTGAGGAGGGCGTGACCTCGACCCCCTGTGGCGAGTGTGATAGCTGTCGAGCCATCGACGAGGGGCGCTTCGTCGACCTGATCGAGGTGGATGCCGCTTCGCGCACCAAGGTGGAAGATACCCGCGAACTTCTCGACAACGTCCAGTACGCGCCGACCCAGGGCCGCTACAAGGTGTATCTCATCGATGAGGTGCACATGCTCTCCACCAGCAGCTTCAATGCCCTGCTCAAGACCCTCGAAGAGCCGCCGCCCCACGTCAAGTTCTTGCTCGCCACCACCGATCCCCAGAAGCTGCCGCCGACGGTGCTGTCCCGCTGCCTCCAGTTCACGCTCAAGAACATGCCCCCCGAGCGCATCGTCGAGCACCTGGGCCGCGTGCTTGAGGCGGAGCAGGTCGGCTTCGAGGAGAGTGCGCTATGGCTGCTGGGCAAGGCGGCCGATGGCTCCATGCGCGATGCCATGAGCTTGACCGACCAGGCCATTGCGTTTGGCCAGGGGCAGATAGGCCACGCCGATGTGGCCGCCATGCTGGGTACGCTGGATCACCGTCATGTGGTGGCCCTGGTCGAGGCGCTGGCCGAGGTCGATGCGGCCCGTGTACTGAACGAGGTGTCCCAACTGGCGGAACAGGGGCCGGATTTCGCCGCGGTGCTCGACGATGTAACCGGTGTGCTGCACCGCCTGGCGGTGGCCCAGATGGTGCCCGGGGCGCTGGACAACGGCCATGGCGACCGCGACCTCCTGCTGGCGCTGGCCGCACGTTTCACCCCCGAGGACATACAGCTCTACTACCAGATCGGTATCCAGGGGCGCGGCGACATGGCTCACGCTCCTGACCTGCGTACCGCCCTGGAGATGACCTTGTTGCGGATGCTGGCCTTCCGTCCCCAGGGCGTTCCTCAACCGGCGAAGACACCTCTGCCCCTGCGGGGGGAGCCTGGCCCGGTCACCCCACCGGCTGCCGGCGCCGGCGACCCGGGTGGCGCTTCCCCCCCTGACAAGGCGCCAGCCGCCGCAGGGCGAGAGGACGTCGGACCCTCGGGTTCGGCAACAGGGGCAGCAACTTCTGCAGCACCAGTATTGCCAAGAGGAGAAGGCGGGTTGCCGGATACCGACAGCCCGGTCAACCGGCAGCCGAAGGCCGATGCGCCTTTAGCACAGGACCGGTTCGAGGCGCCGCCGCCTTGGGAGGAGTCGTTGCCGGATGACACCGCGGCACTCTCCGTAGCGGTTGATGCCTTGAACCATGGCCCGGAGGAGGCGGGGCAGGATGTGTCGGAGAACGAGGCGCATGGCGAAGTGGCCTTGGCCGTCGCACCGGCGCCGCTCCCGACTGCCGGCGAGCCTGCCGCCGACACTGAAGCGGCCGTCTCCAGGCCAACGGCTGACACCGCATCGACTGTCGTACCCGAGTCCACCGGAGTCACGGATAAGGATGTGACGTCGGCGACGCAGCCTTCCGTCTCGGCGGATATGCCGGTTGCAGGGGTGGAAGTCGGCGACGGTTCTGCGTGCTTCAGCCATGCAGCCTGGCTGGAGCGTTTCGATTCCCTGGGACTGGGCGGCCTGACACGCAACCTGGCGGCTCATTGTGTGGTCGAATCAGATAACGGTAGTCGTTTGATACTCCGGCTGGATCCCTCCCAGGACGCCATGAATGCCGAGATCCATGTTCGGCGTGTGCGGGAAGCCCTGGCCGGCATCGGAGTGACGCGACAGTTGACCATAGAGGCGGGGCCCTTGCCGGAAGCGATCGAGACGCCTCGGCAGCGTGCCGACCGCATTGCCGCCGAGCGGCATGCCGTGGCGGTTGAGGCCCTCGAGCGGGATCCGCATGTGCGCCAGTTGCAGGAGGCGTTCGGCGCACGTCTCATCACTTCCAGTGTCAAGCCGGCTGATACATCGCAGCGGGCCTGAACCCAAGTAGTCGCTTTAGCCAAACGAGAGGAACGACCATGATGAAAGGTGGAATGGGCAACCTGATGAAGCAGGCCCAGGAGATGCAGGAAAAGATGCAGCGCGTCCAGGAGGAGGTCGCCAAGGCCGAGGTGACCGGCGAAGCCGGTGCCGGCATGGTCAAGGTGACCATGAATGGCCGCCATGACGTGAGCAAGGTTGATATCGACCAGAGTGTCATGGAGGAGGACAAGGAGCTGCTAGAGGACCTGCTGGCGGCAGCGGTGAACGATGCCGTGCGCAAGGTGGAGGTCAGCTCCCGTGAAAAGATGGAGGAGGCGACGGCAGGGCTTAATCTGCCACCAGGCTTCAAGATGCCTTTCTGACCGATGAGTTTCTCTCCCCTGGTCGAGCGGCTGATGGAGTCGCTGCGCGTCCTGCCCGGCGTAGGACCCAAGACCGCGCAACGCATGGCCATGCACCTTCTCGAGCGTGACCGGGATGGCGGCCGTCGCCTGGCCGCGGTGCTGGAACAGGCGCTGGAAGAGGTCGGCTACTGCCGTCGCTGCCGTACGCTCACCGAAGAAGAGATCTGCTCCATCTGTTCCAGCGGGCGGCGGGATGATGCCCTGCTCTGCGTGGTGGAATCGCCGGCCGACCAGCTGGCCATCGAGGAGGCCGGCGGCTACCGCGGTCGCTACTTCGTGCTCCATGGCCACCTCTCGCCGCTGGATGGCATTGGTCCGGAAGATATCGGTCTGGAGCAGCTCGAAGCGCGGGTGGCCGAGGGCGGCGTGACGGAGGTTATCCTGGCAACCAACCCCACCGTGGAGGGTGAGGCCACGGCGCACTACATCGCAGCGCAGCTGTCACATCATGGGGTGTCGCTGTCACGTCTCGCCTATGGCGTGCCCATGGGTGGTGAGCTGGAATATGTCGACGGTGGCACCCTCAGCCGCGCGTTCAATGGTCGCCTGCCGTTTCGCGGTGACTGAATTACTTTTCCCATTGCCGGATGACTGCATGTCCCTGACCCCCGAGATTCGCTGGATCGATACGCCCGAGGCCCTCGACGCTGCCTGTGCCGACGTTGTGGATGCTTCGGTAATCGCCCTGGATACCGAGTTCTTCCGTGAAAAGACCTTTCATCCGGTGCCGGCGCTGATCCAGTTCTCCGCCGGTGGCCCGGCTTGGTTAGTCGACCCCGTGGCCGTGGACTGCACCGATGCCTTTCGACGTCTGCTGGGCGGCGGGCCACTCAAGCTGTTGCATGCCAGCAGCGAGGATCTGGAGGTGCTGGCCCATTGGGCTGGTGGGCCCGTGGCGCCCCTGGTCGATACCCAGATCGCCCAATCCCTGCTGGGAGAGGATGCGGCCATGGGCTATCAGCGCCTGGTCGAGCACTGGACCGGCGAGGTGCTGCCCAAGGATGAGACCCGCTCCGATTGGCTGGTACGTCCGCTGAGCGAATCCCAGTGCCTCTATGCGGCCCTGGACGTGGTTTTTCTGCTCAAGGTCTGGGAGCACCAACGCGACGCCCTCGAACAGTTGGGGCGTATGGGCTGGCTGGAGGCAGATTGCAGCGAGCTGGTGGCCCAGGCGCTGCGCAGTGAGGGGGCGGATGGACAGTGGTATCTGCGCCATCGCCAGTTATGGCGACTCACTCCTCGTCAGATGGAAGCCTACCGTCTGTTGACGATATGGCGGGAAGGCGAGGCACGGCGACGCAACCTGCCGCGGGGATGGCTGGTCAATGATCGGGTCCTCTACGGCATCGCCGAATGCATGCCGGAGAACCGTTACCAGCTTGCCGACGTCGACGACATCAAGCCGGGGCTGATCAAGCGCGACGGTGACACCTTTCTGGCACTGGTGAAGCAGGCCAGGGATGCTGATGCCAATACCTTGCCCCCTACGCTGCCTTCCCCCATGGACCCGGCCTTCAAGCGACGCCTCAAGGCATTGAAGCGAGTGGTCAATGATGAGGCCGAACGGCTGGGCCTGGCGCCGGAGGTATTGCTGCGCCGCCGTGAACTCGAGGCCATGGTGACTGCCGACCTCAAGGGCGAGGTGCTGCCCCTGCCAATCGGGTGGCGGGGCGAGTGTCTTGCCGAGGCTCTCGATAACGCGCTCTCCGAGGTGAATGCGTCATGACTGACGACCGTATGAAAGGCGACAAGCTGCTGTGTGAGATATTCAAGAGTCCGCGCAAGGAGGAGATGTACCTCTACGTGGACAAGCGACAGGGGTTGAAGGAGGTGCCCGAAGCATTGCTAGAACGCTTCGGAAAGCCGGTCTCGACCATGACGCTCATCCTGACGGCGGACAAGCCGATGGCACGCGCCAAGGCGAGCGATGTCATCGCGGCCATCCGCGAGAAGGGGTATTACTTCCAGATGCCCCCCGCCAAGGAGGAGTATCTGATGGATCTGTACAGGACTCCCACCGAGGTGCGCTATTGAGCGTACGGCCGGCGGTCGGGAGGCTCCATGATGCGTGAACGATTCTGGGAGCAGTATCCCCTCGATGAGCTTACCACCGAGGAGTGGGAGGCCCTGTGCGATGGCTGCGGCCAGTGCTGCCTTCTCAAGTATCAGGA
>SKVX01000208.1 GCA_007129225.1 Halomonas sp. | reverse complement strand
CTGGAGCTGGAGCTGACCGAAGGCGTGCTCTTCAATGACGCGGAGGAGGCGGTCGAGATTCTCCACGCCCTGCGCAGGATGGGGATCGATGTCTCCATCGATGACTTCGGCACCGGCTTCTCCAGCCTCAACTACCTCAAGCACCTGCCCATCAGCAAGGTGAAGATCGATCGCAGCTTCGTCAGCGAAGTGACCCACAGCGGTGATGATGCCTCGATCGTGCAAGCCATCATTTCCATGGCCCACCATCTGGACCTGGTTGTCGTGGCGGAAGGTATCGAGACCGCTGAGCAACACAGCCTGCTGAAGGACTATGGCTGTGAAATCTTCCAGGGCTTCCTGCTCGCTCGCCCCATGCCGCTGGCGCAGCTCGAGGTCCTGCTGCGAGCCGACCGGCCGGCCAAACGGGTTGTTCATTATCGCGGCTGAGCAAGGCTTTCCCGCATTGACCTGGTAGCCCGGCTCGGTAGAATCGAGGCCTCGCTCTTCGTTGCCGGGACGACCCGGTGTACGACCTGTCATGCCGGGGACGACCCCATTGCACCATGGAAGCCAAGTTCATGGCGTGGATTTTTCTCGTCGTTGCCGGTCTTCTCGAAGTCGCCTGGGCCCTTGGCCTCAAGGCCTCCGAGGGTTTCTCCCGGCCCTTGCCCAGCGTGTTGACCGTGATGGCCATGGTCGCCAGCTTCTACCTGCTCGCCCAGGCCATGAAAGTGCTGCCGGTGGGCACCGCCTATGCCATCTGGGTGGGTATTGGCGCCGTGGGTACCGTGCTGCTGGGCATACTCCTCTATGGCGACAGCGCGTCGCCCCTGCGCCTGCTGAGCCTGGTTCTGATCCTGGCGGGGCTGGTAGGGCTGAAGCTGGCCGGATAGGATGCAGTACAATGCACAAACGTGAGGTATCCATGTCAATGCCGCCGCAAGGCCTGCCCTCCGGCGAACTGCTCGACCAGCTGGCGCGGGCTGTGACCGACAACGATGACCTGGAAAGCCTGGTCAGGCCATTGCTCGAGCTGCTGCAGGCCGTGACCGGGCTGGAATCCACTTACCTGACCACCATCGACCTGGATGGGCGTTTTCAGCACATCCAGTTTGCCTATAATACCCATGGGCTGACGATTCCCGAAGGTCTTTCGGTGCCCTGGGGCGACACGCTCTGCAAGCGTGCGCTGGATGAAGGGCGCGCGTATACCGACAATGTCGCCGAATGTTGGGGCGATTCGGATGCGGCCAGGCAACTGGGCCTGGTGACCTACCTTAGTGTTCCGGTCCGGGTAGGTGACAGTGAGCTGTACGGCACGCTATGCGGCGCCAGTGCCTCTCGTGTCGCGGTCTCCGCCGAGGCAGAGCGGCTGCTGGGCCTGTTTGCCACCCTGATCTCCCGGCAGATCGAGCGTGATCGACTGCTGCAGAAACTGCGGCAGGAGAACACGCTGTTCAGCAGCTATGCCCTGACCGACCCCTTGACCGGCATTCCCAACCGACGTGCCCTTAACCATGAGCTTCCCCGAAGCCTGGCCAATGCGGCCCGCTACGGGGAGGCGCTCTATATCGCCTTCATCGACCTCGATGGCTTCAAGGCCATCAATGACCAATATGGCCATGACGCGGGAGACCGGTTCCTGATCAGCATCACCTCCGCGCTGATCAAAGGGCTGCGAACCGGCGATTACCTGGCTCGGATTGGTGGGGACGAATTTGTCTTTGTTGGCCTGGGAAGCAGAACGGATACTGCAGAGAAGGATGAGAACGTTCTGCGCCAGCGACTCGAAAGCCTGACCACCGGCCGCTTTGATATCGGGTATCAGTCCATCGAGTACCCGGGGGCCAGCGTCGGCTTGATACGGGCCGGGGAAGGTGATCAAGAAATCGAGGGGTTGCTGAAACGGGCCGATGCGGCGATGTATGCGGTAAAACGGAATAGGCGTGCCAACAGATAGACTTGAACAGTATCCATTTTTTCACAGATTCGCTGGCTTGGTTAGCTTCCTCTGGTATCGTGCAGATTTGCGGATGACGCCTGCATCCTGACCGTTCTCGACGTGATTTCGCTGCCTTGGTCGCCGAGAACAAACAACCTTTCTCGACAATCATGGCACACCTGCTCACACGAGCTGCGAGGTGATCGATGCGCAGTTGGTGATGGTTGCGATGCTGGCCATGTCAGCGATCGCAGTGTCGTGGGTGCTGCGCTTGAACGCCGCACAGCCGTCTTCCAGCACCAGAATGTGGTAGTCGCGCATGTGTGCATCGCGCACTGTACTGGCGACGCCGCCGTTGGTGACGATGCCACAGACGATCACGCTGGTGATGCCGGCTTTCTTGAGTACCCAGTCGAGCTGGGTATTGAAGAACCCGGAGTAGGCAACCTTGTCAACGGAAACATCGACGTGGGGAGCAATCGCCTCGACGTTGGCCTGGCCGTGGCTGCCTGGGGCAAAGTCTCCACGGGACAGAAACGGCCTCAGCACTTTCAGGTGTGGCGAGATCATCGGCTCGCCTTGAGCATCCGGCCATAGGGTGAAGCGGGTGGTGGCAACCAGACCGCCAGCCTGCTTGAGGCGCTTGGCCAACGGAGCAATGCGCTCTGGCAGGGCGGTAGCCTCGTGGTTGGTGGCGCCACCGCGGGCATAGGCCCCGTCGGGATGCAGGAAGTCATTTTGCAGGTCGACGATGATCAGGGCGGTGTGGCGCGGATCGAGTGATTCAGGTGACATGGGATTCCTTGGCTGTCTTGTAGGCTTGCAGCCGACGACGCACGCTGCTGGCGATGATGAAGCACACCGCCAATCCGGTGATGATGAGAATGGTGAGGCTAATCGGGCGTTCGATGAAGGTTTCCAAGTTGCCGCGTGAGAGCAGCATGGCGCGCCGGAAGTGCTCCTCCATCAGCGGGCCGAGGATGAAGCCCAATAGCAGTGGCGCGGGGTCGAAGCGTAACATGGTCAGCAGGTAGCCAAGCACGCCGATGCCGACCACGGTATAGATATCGAAGGTGCTGTTGCTGACGCTGAAGACCCCCACGCTGATGAAGATCAGTATGGTGGGATATAGCAGGCGATAGGGGATCTTGAGCAGGCTGATCCACACACCGATCATCGGAATATTGAACAGAACCAGCAGGATATTGCCGATGATGAAGCTGACGATCAGCCCCCAGAACAGCTCGGGTTGAGTGGTGATGAGCTGTGGGCCAGGGGTGATGCCATGGATGATCAGGGCGCCCAGGATCAGGGCCATGGTGATGTCGCCAGGGATGCCGAGGGTCAGCGTGGGCACAAAGGCAGTTTGCGCCGAGGCGTTGTTGGCTGCTTCAGGCGCGGCGACGCCCTCAATGGCACCGTTGCCGAAGCGTTCCGGCTGCTTGGCGATCTTTTTCTCGGTGGCGTAGGCCATGAACGAGGAAATCGAGGCGCCGGTGCCGGGCAGGGTGCCGAAGAAGCTGCCGATGGCCGAACCGCGGGCCATGGAGGGCAGCGATAGCCGCCAGTCCTCACGGCTGGGCAGCATCGAGCGCATGGTGAAACGCTCACTTAGCCCGGAGGTGTCGATGGTATTGATGTTACGAATGATATCGGCGACGCCGAAGATGCCCATTGCCAGGGCGACCAGGCTCAGTCCGCTGGACAGTTCTGAGAAACCGAACGTGTAGCGGATCACACCGGTGTTGACGTCGGTGCCGATCATGCTCAGCAGCAGCCCCAGTACCACCATGGCCCCGCCCTTGAGCGGCGAGTCGGAGAAGGTGCACGCGGCTACCAGCCCCAGCAGCATCAGCGCGAAGTATTCCGCCGAGCCGAACTTGAGGCCCAGCTTGGCGATATAGGGCGAGAAGAAGATCAGTATGATGAGGCCTGTAATGGCGCCGGCAAACGAGGCGATGGTGGTAATGAAGAGTGCCACCCCGGCTCGTCCATTGCGCGCCATGGGATTGCCGTCGATACAGGCCACCGCAGAAGAGGCGGTGCCCGGCAGGCGCAGCAGTATCGCGGCGGTAGAGCCGCCATACTGGGCGCCGTAATAGACGCCGGCAAGCATCACGATGGCGACGTCTGGTCCGATGTAGTAGGTGATCGGCAGCAGCAGCGAGATGGCCGCCAGCGGACCAATTCCCGGCAGTACCCCGATGAAGGTACCAAGCAGCACGCCGATGAAGCAGTACCACAGCATGGTCGGCGTCAGCGCTGCTTGCAGGCCGATACTCAGGTTAGCGATTACATCCACCAGAAAGTCTCCAACGCGGTTAGCCCCACCACAGCGGCATGTTCATGCCGAGCCCGACGATGAAGATCAGCGACGCGAGCGCGGCGACGACCAGTGCCAGCATGATGCGCCCCGGCCAGGTGATCTCCCGGTCAGCCCAGGAGGAGATCACCACGCCGACGAAGGCCGCCGTGAACAGGCCGGCGGGCCTCAGCAGTAGTGCGAATAGCGCCATGCTGGTGGCCACGATCAGTAGCTGTCCCCACTGCAGCTGGACGGTACTGCTCGGCTTCAGCTGCGAGGTGACGGCGAGGATGCAGCCTATGGCACACAGCACCACCGACAGCACCTGGGGCAGGAAGCCGGAGCCCATTCTCGCCAAGCTGCCAAAGGCATACTGTTGACCGTGGTAATAGGCAAAGGCGCCTATCCCAATGAGCAGCAGTCCCCCGAACAGCTCGTGATTGACCTTCAATCTCAGATTGCGTGTGGCCATGGTGATGTCGTGCCCGATTACTGTTTTTCGATGTCGCCCGCTTCGGCGATGGCCTGCCAGCGCTGTACGTCCTCGGCGATGAACTCGGCAAATGCCTCTGGGCTGATGTCGATGGGCTCGGCCCCCTCGCGGTCCAGCAAGTCGGCACCGGACTCGCCATGCATGATCTCGGTCACGTCGGCATTGAGCTGAGCCACGATGGCCGGATCCATACCAGCGGGGCCGAGCAGGCCGAACCAGCCGTAGGTGGTTGGGTAGTCGGCCAGGGTCTCGTTGACGGTGGGAATGTCGTCGAGGTTGGGCATGCGCTCCGGCGAGGTAACGGCAATGGCATTGGCGTCGCCAGATTCGACCATCGGCATGGCGGCGGCGAAGGGGGCGAACATCACATCGACGTGGCTGCCGATCAGATCGGCGATGGCCGGAGCGGTGCCGTTGTAGGGGATCTCGTAGCCGACAATGTCGGATTCCTGCATGAACTTGAGGGTCTCCATATGCAGCGAGGAGCCCAGGCCGCCGACGCCGAAGGTGATGCCATCGGGCTGCTCAGCAGCGTAGTCGAGCAGCGCTTGCAGGCTGTCGACCTCGAGGTCGGGGCGCGACAGCAGGATGCTGGAAACCTCGCCAAGCAGCGAGATCGGCGAGAAGTCCTCGATGGGATCGTAGGGCAGCTCATGAAACAGCGATGCGTTGAGCGTGTGGCTGGTATAGGCCACCAGCAGGGTGTAGCCATCCGGGTCGCTCGTGGCGACAGCCTCGGCGGCGATGTTGGCACCGGCGCCTGGACGATTGTCGACCACCGTCGGCACGTCGTATTTCTGCGCCAGGCCATCGGCGACCTCACGCGCTAGGGCATCGGTGGTGCCGCCAGCTGAAGCGCCAACGATCAGGTTGATCGGTTCGCTGGGGTAGTCGTCGGCAATGGCCGTAGCGCCAATCAGCAGGCTGAAGGGGGCCGCTGCTGCCAGAACGAGTAAGGGGCGGGGTGCAATCAAACGCATAGGAAACTCCATCTTGTTAGTGTAGTGAAGCAATGGCAAGGATGTTGGGTGCCCAAGGCTGCCATCAGAACCACTCTATGTATGGTGCTATTGTAATGTCAATAGGACATGGAGTGTTGAGTGTCACTCAATACCATCCGGAATTTCAGATTCCAGGGGGGGCAGGGCTTTCTCTGAGTACAAATCGAGGTACCTTCAGATGTGCAGCCGTCGTCGATTTCAAAGACCTTGGGCTGCAGTTTCACCCTCAAGCGACGATGTGTCTGTTGGTGGCGTTGGTCCCGATCAGGTGGATGGTATGCAGGGAGAAGTCCTTAGCAGATACGCCTTGGGCTAGCCCCCCTGCGGTTACGATCACTTGTTGCTGGCAGATCGTCGCGAACAGAGTGTGATAGACGTCTGTCATGAAGAGGTCACTACACGTCTCAGCGGGTGGCGCGGCGGCGTTTAAGCACACTGCCGATGACCCGCGGCAGCACTGACGCCAGCAGCAGGGCCAGTAGCACCAGGGTAATGGGGCGGTCGGCGATGAAGCTGAGGTTGCCACCACTGATCTGCATGCTGCGCACCAATTCGCCCTCGGCCATCCCGCCGACCAGCAGGCCGACCACGGTGGCTGCGACAGGGAAACCGTATCGACGCATCAGCCATCCGATAATGCCGGTGGCCACCACGGTGAGGGGGCCGACCATGTTGCCGGTGATGGCGTAGGAGCCGACCACCGAAAGCACCATTACAATGGGAATCATCAGCTTGAGCGAGAGCTTGACGATATAACCGGCGAGGAATATGAAGCCCATCCCTACCAGCAAGAGCAGTAGGGCCTGGGCCATGTTACCGATGATGAGCGCGTAAACGATATCGGTGTTCTCGCGAATGAAACGAGGCCCGCCGGTGACGTTATGTAGAGCGAAGGCGCCGAGCAGCACCGCGGTGCCGGCACCACCGGGCAAGCCGAGTGCCAACAGGGTGATCATCGACCCGCCTTCGGAGCTGCTGTTGGCGGATTCAGCG
>SKVX01000314.1 GCA_007129225.1 Halomonas sp. | reverse complement strand
TCGACCAGTGCCTCCTTGTCCACGGCGGACTCGCCACGCACCCCGGAAAGGATCTTCTTCGCCTTGATCTGTTCGACCATGCTGCTGGCATCATGGCGCGTCAGCGGTATCGAGCGGAAGGCCACGTCCTCGAGTATCTCGACGAAGATGCCCCCCAGGCCGAACATCAGCACCGGGCCGAAGATGGGGTCGCGGATCACCCCGACGATCACCTCCACCCCCTTCCTGGCCATGGGTGTCACCAGCAGCCCTTCGATATCCGCATCGGGATCGTAGGCCCGACAGGCGTCCAGAATCTCAACACGAGCCTGCCGCAGGGCCTGCTCACCGACCAGGTTGAGCTTGACGCCACCGGCGTCGGACTTGTGCAGGATGTCCCTGGAAACCACCTTCATGGCCAGCGGCGTATCGCCGGCGGTCCCACGGAACCGGGCGGCGGCCTCGACCAACTCCTCCTCGCTACGAACCACCAGTTCAAGGGGGACATCGATGCCGTGGTCGCGCAGGAGCTGCTTGGCCTCGTACTCGAAGAGATCACGCCCTTCGGCCTGGGCTTGCGTGAACAGGGCGGAAAGCGCCGGCTTCGGTTCCACGGCGGTTTCCGGTGGCTGGCTACGACTCTGCGCCAGGTACTGGCCGCGCTCGCCCAGGGCCGCCAGCACCCTGACCGACTGCTCGATGGAGGCGTAGATGGGCAGGCCTGCCTCATGCAGGCGGCGCAGGGCAGGCGGCTTGATCGGCGTATAGAGGCTATAGATCACCAGCGGCTTGGTGGTGGCATGGGAGAGATCCACCATCGCCTCGGCGCCGCGCATCTCGTCGCCCAGCAGCGACTCGGCAAAGCGAATGCTGTAGCCGCCGAACATGCCGACCAGGAAGACGCTGTCGACATTGTCGTCCTCGGCCACGATCTCCATGCAGGTGGCCAGCAGGGAGGGGTGGGCGTCGGTGGAGCCGGCCACGTCCACCGGATTGATCGTGGACGCCTGGGGAATGAGGATGTCGCGCAGGCGCTGACGGGTGGTGTCGGAGAGCTCTGCGAGCTCAAGCCCCGCTTCGGCGAGCCGGTCGGAGGCAATGGTCGCCTGGCCGCCACCATCCGAAATCACGGCAACACGCTTGCCCCGGGCCTTCTGCAACAGACCCAGTCCCTCGGCCACCGGCAGGATTTCGTCGGAATACTGTACGACGCTGACCCCAGCCTGGCGCAGCAGGTCTACGGTCATGGCATAGCTGCCGGCCAGGGCACCGGTGTGAGAGCTGGCGGCCTTCTGCCCCTGCTCGGTGGAACCGGACTTGTAAACCACCACCGGCTTCATGGCGGTGACATCCCGGGCGACTTCCAGGAACTTGCGACCGTCGCGAAAGCCTTCCACATAGAGGGCGGCGACTCGCGTGTTCTCATCCTCGCCCAGGTAGCGAAGGTAATCGTTGAAGCCGATATCGCTCTGGTTGCCCGGCCCCACATAGGTGCTGAAGCCTACCTGGCCGTTGTGCTGTGCCTCAAGCGCCAGCGACAGCAGCATGTTGCCGGACTGGGAGATGATGCCCACATCACCCGCCTTGACGTTGTCGAGCGCCAGCAGGTTGATCCGGTGGTGAAGATTGAACACACCCGACGTATTGGGGCCGATGATGCGTACCCCGTGCGCCTCGGCCCTGGCCATCATCTCGCGCTCAAGGGCCGCCCCTTCGTCGCCGATCTCGGCGAAGCCGCTGGCGAGTATCACCGCCCCCTTGATGCCACGCCGGCCGCACTCGGCGATCAGGGCCGGCACGGTGGCGGCCGGGGTGCAGATCAGGGCGAGCTGTGGGTTGCCCGGAATGGCCGTCACCGACGGCCACGCCTTGACCCCCAGGATCATGTCAGCCTTGGGGTTGACTGGGTAGATATCGCCTTTGTAGCCATCCTTGACCAGGCCCACCATGGCCTTGTAGCCGCGCTTGGTGGGGTCGCTGGAAGCGCCGATGACGGCAATGCCGGTCGGCGCCAGAATGTCATGGAGCGGGCTGCGGGTCGGCAGGTGTCCTTCGATGGGATTCATGTCTCGCTTACCTTGGCCTGTCACTGGCCCTTGAAGTTCGGGGTACGTTTCTCGGCGAAGGCGTCGACGCCCTCTTGCCAGTCTTCTGTGGTCGAACAGGTGAAGACGGCGTCCAGCTCCTGCTGCAGCTGCCCTTCCAGGTCGGTATGCCCCCCCTGGTTCACCAGGCGCTTGAGCATGGCGATGGAGACCGGTGCCTGCTTCGCCAGGTCCCCTGCCAAACGGTGGGCCTCATGCAACAGCGAATCCTGAGGCCAGCTCGAGGTGGCCAGGCCGATTCGCGTCGCCTCCTCGCCATCGATACGCCTGCCGGTGAAGAGCAGCTGGCGCGCCATGTTCAACCCCACCAGCTGTGGCAGGATCTTGGAAACACCGCCGCCGACGCAGGTACCGATACTGGTTTCCGGGAAGCCGATCTGCGCGTCGTCGGCCATGACGATGAAGTCACAGGAAACCGCCATCTCGGCGCCCGCGCCCAGAGCATAGCCGTTGACGGCGGCAATCACCGGCTTGCGCAGGCGAAGGATCGCTTCACAGACGTCATTGCCGAGCTGCAGGTACTGACGACGCTGGAACAGCGTGCGCTTGGCACCGCCGTGTTCTTTCATGTCGGCACCGACACAGAAAGCGCGCCCCTCACCGGTCAGGATAACGGCACGGATGTCGTCATCCGCCTCGGCGCGATCCAGCGCTTCCAGCAAGTCGGTATAGAGGGCTTCCACGACGGCGTTGAGGCGATGGGGGCGATTGAAGCGTATCTCCATCACACCACCCTGCCGGGCGATGTTCAGGGTTTCGAAACTGGGGCTGGATTGGCTCATGGGCTAAGCGGTGACTCTTATGATCGAACAGTGGCAGAAGGATGATCCATAACGCCCGAAGCAGATTTTTCGAGCGGAAACAAATGTGCCGTTATTTAAAATATAATGACACATCTGTTTTGTGTGAATCCTAGCCAAGCTTGGCCCAAGCGTCAATACGCACGTGCTGAAAAACAACCAAAAGAGATACGAATGTTTCATTCCTTGACGTGAACCATGGGGTACAATACGACCTACGGCTTTCGGCCGCCCGCACCGTGCCACTGGGTAACGCGCCCCTTGCAGGAGACCGACGTGCTGGAACACGAATCGCAGAGCGTTGAAACGCAGGATGAGGTGCCCAGGCCGCCATCGAGCCTGGATGCCGTGAATCAGCAGCTGGCCGCTGTCTATCCGGAGCTCAGCCCACAGCTGAAGCTAGCCGCCGGCTATGTGCTGGAACATCCGGTGGAAATCGCCTTCCAGTCGATCCGCAAGTCGGCGGCGGCGGCTCGGGTAACGGCCTCGACGCTGGTGCGCCTGGCCAAGCGACTGGGATTTGACAGCTACGAGCAGTTTCGCGAGGTATTCCAGTCGGCGGTGCAGGCGAGTCCGGTAGAGCTTTCCGGGCGGGCCAGCAATCTGCGCAACCTGGCCAGCCAGACCGATGACCAGGTCTTTCTAGACGTGGGCGACGCGGCCTTTGACAATATCGGCCGGCTCTTTACCGCCGATACCCAGGCCCGAGTCCGCGATGCAGCCAGGATGTTGCTTGGCGCCGAGAAAATCGCCGTGGTGGGGTTTCGGGACACCTTCGCCTGCGCCTACCACTTCGCCTACGTGGGTCGTATCGCCATGCCCAACATCCAGCTCATACGCGGACAGGAAGGCGGGCTGTTGACCGAGCTAGCACCCTTTGGCGAAAAGGACCTGGTGGTGGCCTTCGGCTTTGAGCCCTACTGCGGTGAAACCATGCGCGCCCTCGATATCGCCCGGGCCAATGGTGTCCGTCCCATCGTGGTGACCGACACGCTACGCTCACCCCTGGTGCCAGGCGCCGCCATCACCTTCACCGTGGCCAATGCCACGCCGCACTTCTTTCCCTCGATCCTTTCCGCCATCACCCTGATCGAAGTGCTCCTCGCCGAGTGCGTGGCCTTCGGCCCCGACGGCCTGGTCGATAACGTGGCGAGCTTCGAATCGCGAATGCGTGAGATGGGGGCCTATGTCAGCAATGAATAGCCCACACAAGGCGCCGCCGGCCCTGGAACAGGAACCGGCGGCGCAGGGCGAACCTGAACGGTTTGTGGCGTTGCGATCAGGGCAGCAGGATAGTGGAGCCGGTGGTTCTGCGACTTGCCAGGTCATCCTGGGCCTTGCCCGCCTCGGCCAATGAGTATGTCTGACCGATATCGATGGTGATCTGGCTGCTCTTCAGCATGTCGAACAGCTCATTGGCCATCATCTCCAGGCGCTCACGGGTGTCGGCATAGCCATTGAGACTGGGGCGGGTCACGAACAGCGAGCCCTTCTGGTTGAGGATCCCGATGTTGACGCCCTCGACCGCACCTGAGGCGTTGCCGAAGCTGACCATCAGCGAACGCGGCTTGAGGCAATCGAGCGAGACCTCCCAGGTGTCCTTGCCCACCGAGTCGTAGACCACATCCACCATTTCGCCATTGGTCAGCTCGCGCACCCGTTCGACAACGTCTTCCCTGGTGTAGTCGATGGTCGCCCAGGCGCCATTCTTCTCGGCGAGGGCGGCCTTTTCCGGCGAGCTCACGGTGCCGATCAACTTCACGCCCAGTGCCTTTGCCCACTGGCAGGCAATGGAGCCGACACCGCCGGCCGCAGCGTGCCACAGGATCGTCTCACCACCCTTTAGGGGGCAGGTCTGGCGCAGCAGGTACTGAACCGTCAGCCCCTTGAGCATGCAGGCGGCAGCGGTTTCCACATCGACGCCTTCAGGCAGCACCACCACCTTGTCGGCAGGCAGCACATGATAGTCGGCATAGGAGCCCAGCGGGCCCTGGGCATAGGCGACACGGTCCCCCACCTTGAGGTGCGTCACGCCCTCACCCACAGCGTCGACCACGCCGGCCCCTTCGGTACCCAGGCCGGACGGCAGCGATGGCGCCGGGTACAGTCCGGTACGGAAGTAGATATCGATGAAGTTGAGGCCAATGGCGTGATTCTTGATGCGGGCCTCACCGGACGCCGGCTCAGCGGGAGTCACTTCCTGCAGTTCGAGAACCTCCGGCCCTCCGGTGCGTGCAAACTGGATACGCTTGGCCATGGTGCCATATTCCTTGTTCGATGATGGAAAGAAATCAATGGATGGACAGGGCCCATCCAAACGCCGAATCAGGCAGCGGTCAAGGATGATGGGTATCGTTTCGGGCCTTGTTCAAGCCAGGTTCAGCCGGGAAACGCTGCCAGGGCAGCGACGAAGCGGCCCTTTTCCTGCTCGAAGAAGCGGGGATCATGCTTGAAGCGGCGCAGAATTGCCGCTTCATCGAAGTTCAGCGCCGGTTCCACGTCGCTGATGGCCTGGGCCGGATGTCCCTGGGCCAGCCCGATGCGCCGCCCGCCGGGGGCGGCGAACCAGCGCGAGATACCGCAGCGCCGGTAGAAGGCTTCGGCTTCCTGATCACCGGCCTCCACCCGCAGCGGCGCCTTGAGCGCGAGCTCCCGTATCAGCCGCCGCTCACTCTCGCGATCACCGCTGGGCGAGGCACTCAACCCCAGCACCATGCCGGCGCCCGACTCGTCGAGCACCAGCAACGCCAATGCACCGGGGTGCTCCTGATCGTCGACCAGCCCCCAGAGACGAGCGGCTTCGTGGGCGAAGAGCACCTGTCGAGCGCCCGAGAAGGTAACCAGGGGCGTCAGCCCTGCTTCACGGCCATAGATATCGGCACACAGCCTGGCAAGCCAGGCATCGCGCTGTTCGTCACGCTCGGGGGTCATCACCTTCATGCCATGCCTCACTGCATCGTTCAAAGCCCGCAAGCCTAGCATAATCCGGCGCGTCTCCGCCCGTGCCACAGGCGCCCAGAGTCGCTATTCTGTCACCTGTTGTCATTAGCCTGCCCAGGCCGCTCACGGAGTCACTGAATGCCGCCACACCCCGACATCGCCCTGCCCCGCTTGATCGCCCACCGGGGACTTTCCGCCCACGCACCCGAGAACACCCTGGCTGCCGTAAGGGCCGCCTTCGACATTGGCTGCCACTGGGTAGAACTGGACGTCCAGCTGCTCGGCGACGGCACCCCGGTGATCTGGCACGACCCGACCCTAAAGCGCTGCTCGGATGGCCATGGCCGGCTCTCGCGACTCAGCCTGGCCGAGGCACGCGAACTCGACGTCGGCGCCTGGTTCAGCGACGCCTTTCGCGGCGAGCGCATGGCCACACTTGCCGACATGCTCGACCTGCTGGCAAGCCTGGACATGGGCGTCAATCTCGAGCTCAAGGTCGGTCGCAACCGCAGTGGCAGCGAGCTGGCCGACGCCGTGATACCACGCCTGCTCGATGCGCTCCCCCCGGAGCGCATCATCCTCTCCTCCTTCGACATGGTCGCGCTGCACTACGCCAGATCGCTGGCCGACGCATCACGCCTGCCCATCGGCGTGCTCACCGAAGCCATTCCGCAGAAGTGGCAGTCTCGCTGCGAGGCGCTCGATGCCATCAGCGTGCATACCGACTGGACGCGGCTTACGGCCCGGCGCGCCCGGGAGATCAAGGATGCCGGCTACCGGCTGCTCTGCTATACCCCCAATGACCCGGCTGCCTTCGCCCGCCACTGGCTCTGGGGAGTCGACAGCGCCATCAGCGACGATCCAGGCCGCTTCGCCGGCATCGCACCGCCCCCGGTCCTGCCGACCCCGCCTTGACGTACCGCCCATGGCGGCATCGCGGACAATGATCGGGCCGGCAAGGCGCTTGTTTCGGCCTTGTGCCATACCCGGCACAAGCGGGAACCACCGATCATGTCAGGCCAGCGTCACTGCAACGGGCCGACACTCGGGGTGTCGGCCCGTTGCTTCAAGCCCAGGCGCTAGCGCGCAGCAGGCTGCGGGTCGGCCGTGTCGTCAGGCTCGACCACCATGTCATCCTCGACATGGATCGGTTCCTGCTCTTCCGCCTCTCGGGCACCACGCGCACGGTGCTCAATCAGGAAGTAGAGGATCAGGCCGATGCCCAATCCCCAGGCCGCACCGTGGGTCGCCAGTACCACGCCCATGATCCCCGCCACGCCCATGGCCGTGGCGTTCTTGATCTGCTCCACCGCCACGGCAATACACAGGTAGCCGGTAATCAGCAGCGTGATGGAGAGCGCGATCGGCAACACCGGGCGGAAGAAGGTCACCAGGGGCAACAGAAACAGGGCGAAGAAGCCGACGATCCAGAACACGCCGGTGCCAGAGTAGATGGTGTCCATGGTCTTGCGACCGTAGCGATAGCGCTCGGTGACCGTCGCCATGCCACCGGTGAACAGAGGCCCGGCCAGGCCCGGATAGGGAGCCAGCAGCGAGTGCATCAGATTGCGCAGCCCGGTAATCAGGTGCACCCGGTCGATGTTGACCTCGATTTTTTCATCCGGGCGGAGGTGGTCGACGCGCTTGAGCAGCGTCTGACCCACCACGATGTCGCCGAAGGCGATGATATAGGCAATGATCGCCGTGGGTATCGCAGCCACCATCAGCTCGATACCCGGTGCACCGATGGAGAATGGCAGGTACGCCCAGATCCCCGCGAAGTCGGGCACGGCAATGCCCCACTCAACGGTCGGCATCGAGTATTCACCGACACCCCAGCCGATCGCCATGGTGATCAACATCCCCGGCACCATGCCGAAAGCCACGATATTGCGCGCCCAGCGGTACTTCTCGGCCAGATCGCGAAAGGAGAGCGAAAAGAGGACGTAGAGCGTGATCAGGCCACCGATACCCAGCGAAATCGGGGTGTTATACAGCCGTCCGCCTTCGACGATCTCGCCGCTGATCGCTGCGATACCGGCGCCCAGCAGGATGCCCGCCTTGATGGAGGCCGGCACGTTGTTGACCAGCTTGGTGCCCAGCCGGGTCACGGCCATGAACAGAAAAATCGCCGTCACCATCAGTTGCAGCGCCACCATGGCGCGAATCGCCTCGGGCCCCGGTTCGAAGTCCCCGATGAACAGCAAAACCACCGGAATGGCTGGCGTGATCCAGCCGGCGATGAAAGGCACGCCAAGCAGCGGCGGCAGCATGAAGCCGATACCGCAAACCACCACGAAGGCAAGTCCCACCTCATAGGGGACGCCGAGATACTGCTCCAGCAGCGGAATCATGCCCAGGGAGATGACGAACATCACCATGGCCTGGATGGTTTCGGGTATGGCCCACTTGAAGTGGATGAAGGGCAGGCGGACCTTGAAGGGCCCCAGCGGCCAGTAGGGATGTTCCTGGCCATATTCGCGTTTGAGCAGCACGTTGGTACCTCAGCGGTTCTGTTTGTTCATCAGCAATCCTGTGTCGACGTTGTTGTTGTTGGCATGGTCCCAGCGGTTTTACGCCGCCAATGCCGGCGAGAACATACGACCTTGGCCGAAGAGAAATTTGTAACATTGTCTACACAAAATCATTACATACTAATCTCATCAGCCATATGCCATGAGAAACCAGCCAATATCCGAAATATTGTCGACACGTTACCTGCCAATTCGATGCCGTTTACGTCAACGTCAAATAAGCCAATCTCGTTCAGGAAAACCCGACGGGGCATCCAGGCAGGCGTGTCATGAGGCCTTGTTCTACGAAAGGATGAGGGCGTAACGGGGGTACCGATCAGCGATCGAGGAGTGAATCCAGCCAAGCAGTATCAAGGTGGGCTTCCATGGCATCGGCCAGCCGGTCCAGGCCGCGCTCCCGACAGGCGTCGCGATCCACGGCGCCGCCGGGCTGTGCCATGCCCAGGGCGTGAAGCAGTGCATTGCAGGCGTGCGGCTGATCGAAGACGCCATGCAAATAGGTGCCCATGACCTGGCCATCCTCGCTGATGGCGCCATCCGCCACTGACTCTCCCTGCCCGCTCCGGCACATCAGCAGCGGACGCTCCAGGCCGGTCCCGGTGCTGACCCCGTTATGGATCTCATAGCCGCTGAAAGCTGGCCGATCACCCAGCAGCAGCTCCCCAGATACATTGCGTAGCTGCTTGCCCGCTACCAGTCGGGTCTCCATTGCCAGCAGGCCGAGCCCTGCACTGCTGCCGGCACTTCCTTCCAGACCCTCTGGATCGTGAATGGCGGCCCCCAGCATCTGGAATCCGCCGCATAGTCCCAGCACCCTGCCGCCGTAACGCAGGTGCCGACGAATGACCGTGTCCCACCCCTGGCGCAGCAGCCAGTCGAGATCGGCGCGGGTGGCCTTGCTGCCGGGAAGCAGGATCAGGTCAGCCGGTGGAATGGGGCGGTCGGGCCCAATGAAGCGAACCTCCACATCCGGATGCAGCGCCAGCGCTTCGAAATCGGTGTGGTTGCTGATGCGCGGCAAGGCCGGCACCACGACCCTGAATGTGGCCTCTCCCTTATCGGAACCGTTGCTGCTGCTTCCGAGGCTATCCTCGGCGTCCAGCATCAGCCCCTGCAGGTAGGGCAGCGTACCGACGACCGGCCGGCCGGTGCGTTCGGTAAGCCAGTCGAGCCCCGGCTCCAGCAGGGCGATATCGCCGCGGAAACGGTTGATGATGAAGCCACGGGTACGTGAGCGCTCGCTTTCGCTGAGCAGCTCCAGTGTGCCGACGAGTTGAGCGAAGACCCCGCCCCGGTCGATGTCCCCAACCAGCAATACCGGGCAGTCCGCCGCCTCTGCGAAGCCCATGTTGGCGATGTCGTTGGCGCGCAGGTTGATCTCCGCCGGGCTGCCGGCCCCCTCGGCGATGATCACGTCATAGCGGCTCGACAGCGCCTGCCAGGCCGCCATGACGGAGCGCTTCGCCTCGGCCTTGAAGACGTGGTAATCCAGCGCCGCCATGTTGCCGTAGACCCGCCCCCGCAGGATCACCTGGGCGCCCCGGTCGCTCTGGGGCTTGAGCAGCACCGGATTCATGTCACTGTGGGGCGTCACACCCGCAGCCAGCGCCTGCAGCGCCGTGGAACGACCGATCTCGCCGCCATCCACGGTCACCGCGCTGTTGAGCGCCATGTTCTGCGGCTTGAACGGCGCCACCGATACACCCCGCCTCGCCAGCATCCGGCACAGCCCCGCCACCACCGTGCTCTTGCCGGCGTCCGAGGTAGTGCCCTGGATCATCAATGTCGCCATGGGGTTAGAGCTCTATCCCCCTTTGCGCTTTCACTCCCTGATCCTTGAAGGCGTGCTTGACCACCTTCATCTCGGTCACGGTATCGGCCAGCTCAATCAGCTCCTGGTGGGCATAGCGTCCGGTAACCACGACGTGCTGCATTTCCGGCCGTGCCTGCAGATCATCGAGCACTCGGTCGAGATCGAGGTACTCGTAGCGCAAGGCGATATTGAGCTCATCGAGGAGCACCAGGTCGAAGCTGGCATCAGACAGCATGCCACGGGCCACCTCCCAGGCGGCCTCGGCGGCGCGGGTATCTCGCTCACGGTCCTGGGTATCCCAGGTGAAACCCTCGCCCATCACGTGGTATTCGACGCCAGGCTGGCGGCGGAAGAAAGCCTCCTCGCCGGTCTCCCGCGTCCCCTTGATGAACTGCACCACGCCCACCTTCATGCCGTGGCCGAGTGCACGGGCCAGCATGCCGAAGCCTGAACTGCTCTTGCCCTTGCCGGAACCGGTGAGCACCAGCAGCACACCCTGCTCCTTCTGGGCACGATCGATGCGTTCCTGCATGACCTTCTGCTTGGCGGCCATGCGCTGGGCATGGCGCTGGGGATCCTTGGCGCTCTCGCGCATGGGCGTTCTCCTCAATCCTGAATGAAGCGCAGCGACTGACCGCGGAAAATGGCGGCGGTCAGGGCCGGCGCCGAAGGGAAATAGCCATGGAAATAGCTGGCAACCAGCGCGCCATCGACATAGACCGGCTCGGCGGGACTGCCGGCCAGGCGCCGGGCATGGGCGGCCGGGATGAGGGGCGTTTCCAGCAGCGAATGGTGGTAAGTATGGCCGCGCAGCTCCCCGGCCTGGGTCGACAAGCTCTGCAGGCCCAGGGCCGTGAGCTTGCCGGCCATCCGTGCGGTTCCGGGCAACAGTCCCAGCATGCCATGCTCGCGCCCTTCGCCATCGACCAGCGACTCCATGCAGGCCATCAGCCCGCCGCACTCGGCGAGGACCGGCTTGCCCGCCTCCCGATGGGCGCGAATCTTGGCCAGCATCGACACATTGGCAGTCAGTCGCCCGGCGTGAAGCTCCGGATAGCCACCGGGCAGCCATAGCGCATCGCAGGCCGGCAGCGTGGCATCGGCCAAGGCCGAAAAGAAGTTCAGCCTGGCCCCCATGGCCTCGAGCAGATCAAGGTTGGCGCGATAGAGGAAGGCGAAAGCGTCGTCACGGGCCACGCCGATTCGCACGCCATCGAGCAGGCACGGCGGCGGCGTGGGGGCTTCGGCCTCGAGCATGACTCTCGCAGGCAGCCTGTCGAGTCCGGCTTCCTTCAGTACCTCGGCGGCAGAGTCCAGCTGTCGATCCAGCCCCGCCAGTTCGGTGGCCTGCACCAGGCCAAGGTGTCGGTCAGGAATGGCCATCGCCTCATGACGCGGAATGGCACCGAGCAGCGCGAGCCCCTCGGGCATGCTCTCCGCCAGCAGCCTGCCGTGGCCAGGGCTGCCGACCCGGTTGGCGATCACCTCGTGAATGGCCAGGCCGGGATGATAGTTGGCCAACCCCTGGGCCACGGCACCGAAGGTCTGGGCCATGCCCCAGGCATCGATCACCGGCAGCGCCGGCAGCCCGGCCAGTATCGCCAGGTCGGCGCTGGAAGGGTCGCCGTCGAAGAGCCCCATGGAGCCCTCGACTAGAATCAGGTCCGCATCGGCAGCGGCCTCGGCCAGCCGCCAGCGACACTCGGCCTCGCCGGTCATCCAGGGATGCAGCTGATAGACCGGCTGGCCTGAGGCCACTTCCTGCACCATGGGGTCGAGATAATCCGGGCCGTGCTTGAAGACACGAACCTTGCGGCCCGCATTGCGGTGCAGTCGCGCCAGCGCCGCGGTGACCATGGACTTGCCCTGGCCGGAGCCCGGGGCGGTAATCAGGGCGGCATGGGCCTCGCCGCGAATCATTGACGTCGTCATATCACCTCACGGGTACGAAAACGGGGGCGCCGTCGATCTCGGCGGTGGCCAGGCGCTGGCCATAGAGCCGCTCCAGGGCACTGGGTACCAGCATGCTCTTGCGCGGGCCCCAGCAGGCCTCACCGCCGGGATAGAGCAGCAGCAGATGGTCGCACCAGCGTGCCGCCAGGTTGAGGTCGTGGAGACACATCATTACCGCATGCCCTGCAGCTGCCTGCTCGGCCAGCAAGGCCATGACTGCGGTCTGGTGGTGCAGGTCCAGGTGGTTGGTGGGTTCGTCGGCAAGCCATATCTTCGGCCCCTGGGTCAGCACCGTGGCAATGGCCAGGCGCTGACGCTCACCGCCTGAGAGGGTGTTCACCAGGCGGTCGGCCAGGTGAGCCACGTCCAGGCGGGCCAGGGCCGACTCGGCCAGGCGCAGGTCCTCTCCTCCCTCCATCTGCCATGGCGACAGGAAGGGGTGACGGCCGATCAGGGCGGTTTCACGCACCCTGGCGGGGAAGCCGTCCTGGCTATCCTGGAACACCAGCCCCAGCGACTGGGCGATCTCGCGCCGGCCCAGTGCGGTGAGTGGCCTGTCATCGAGCAGCACCTGGCCGGTGCGTGCCGCGCGCAGGCCGGCCAGGGTGTGCAGCAGGGTCGTCTTGCCGGCCCCGTTGGGGCCAAGCACCCCCCAGACCTGGCCCGGCTCGAGGCAGATATCCAGCGGCTGCCCGGCGGCACGCTCCGGCACGTCGATGACCAGTTTTCTCGCCTCGAGACGGCTCATCAGCGGCTCCGGTAGAGCAGGTAGAGAAAGGTGGGCACGCCTAGCAGTGCGGTGATCACCCCCACCGGCAGCTGTTCCGGCGCTATCATGGTGCGTGCCAGGGTATCCGCCAGCACCAGCAGCGTACCGCCGGCCAGGGCGCAGGCCGGCAGGATCAAACGCTGGTCGTTGCCCAGCACCAGGCGCAGCATATGCGGCACCACCAGGCCGACGAAGCCGATACTGCCTGCGGTGGTCACCGCCATGGCGGTGAGCAGGCTGGCCGCAATGTAGATCAACCACTCCAGCGGGCGGACCGCCACCCCCAGCGCCGCGGCCTGCAGCGGCCCGCGCGCCAGCACGTTGAGGCTTCGCCCCAGCGGTATCACCAGCAGGCAGACCGCCATCAGCAGCATCAATGGCGGCCAGGGCGTCCGCGCATAGGAAAGATCGCCCATCAGCCAATAGAGCATGCCCGGCAGCCGCTCGGCGGGACTGACTGCCAGCATGAGGGTGATGACCGCACCCCAGCCAGCGGCCACCACGACGCCGGTCAACAGCAGCCGCGAGGGGGTCCAGCTACCGGTGCCATGGGCCAGGCCGAACACCAGCAGGGTGGAGAGCAGGGCGCCGCCGAACGCCGAGCCGGAGATCACCATGCCTCCCATGCCCCCTAACATCGCCGCCAGTGCGCCCACCGACGCGCCACCGGATAGCCCCAGTACGTAGGGGTCAGCCAACGGATTACGCAACAGCACCTGCATCAGCGCACCCGCCACCGCCAGCAGCCCGCCCACGGCGAAGGCCGACAGCGAGCGAGGCACCCGCAATTCGAGCACCAGGGTGCGCGACAGGGCCTCTCCCCCGCCACGCAGCACCGCCCACAGCTCGCCGGCCGCCACGTTGACGCTGCCGACGCTGACCGACAGCGCCAGCGCGGCCAGCGACGCCGCCAGTAATATGCCCAGGGGCAGGCTCAGCTGTCGCATCAGGCTTGCCTATCTTCGAGCACGCGCCACCTCCAGCTTGTCACAGAGGATCCGGGTGCCTTCCAGCAGTCGCGGCGTCGGACGTTGGATCAGCGATGGCGGCACGAAGAAGAGATTGTCCCGGGCCACCGCCGTCAGGTTCGGATACTGCTCCCAGTGGGTCAGCCAGTGGCGGTTCTCCTCGCCCATTCCGCCGGCGATGATCGCCTCCGGGTCGGCGGCGAGCACCGACTCATCATCGATACGCGGTACCAGTCGCGACAACTCGCCGAAGACGTTGACGCCACCGCACAGGGAGACCACCTGGCCAATCAGATGCTCATCGTTGATGCTCATCAGCGGCTCGTCCCAGACCTGGTAGAACACCGACACCGGCTCGGCGTCGGCATAGCGCTCGGCGAGCGCCGCCATGCCATCGCGGAACCCAGCGGCTGCCGGGTCGCCCGCCTCCTGAGTATCGGCCAACATCGCCAGTCGCTCGATGGCGCTGGAAACGCCCTCGACATCACGAGGCTCGATATAGAACACCGGCATGCCGAGCGCCTCGATGGTCTCGAGCTGTTCGGGCGGGTTTCCGGTCATCCAGCCAATCACCAGGTCCGGGCGCAGGGTCACCAAGGCTTCCAGGTCCATCCGGGTGTGGCTGCCCACCGACTGGACCTCCCTGGCCTCGGGCGGGTAGTCGCTGTAGGCCACCACCGCGACCACCTTTTCCCCCGCGCCGGCGGCGTAGACCAGCTCAGTGGCCCCGGGGGACAGCGCGGCGATACGCTCGGCCGGCTGCTCGAGGCACACCTTACGATCGCGGTCATCGACGGCGCACAACGCCTCGGCGTGTGCCTGGCCTGGGCCCAGCAGGGCCAGGCCGAGCGAAGCACCGAAGAGCGCAGCGGGGCCAAGGACCCCGCCGAACCGGCCGCTACTGGCCAAAATGAACACTGACGAAAGCCGCGCGGCCGGCGTTGAGGTAATCATCACCATCGGCAAACCTTGCCGTCGCATACTCTTTATCCAAGGCATTGTCGACGGTCAGGCGAGCCGACCACAGCGGTGCGAACTGCCAGCCGGCGCGCAGATTGACCAGCCCGAAACCATCGATGCGATTTTCGTTGGCCGCATCATTGTAGCGATGCCCTTGAAGGACCCAGGAGCCCCCTAGGGACCATGCGCCCAGCTCCCGGTCCACATCGAACCGGGCACTCTGGCTGGCACGGCGCTGGATGCGATTGCCCGCATTGATCCCACTACGATTTTCCGGATCGATCCAGCCCAGCGCAGCCGCCAGCGTCCAATCGTCAATCTCCGCCCCCCCCGACAGCTCGATGCCGCGAATACGTGCCTCGGCAATATTCTGGGGCGCCCACAGGCCGCTCTCGGTGGGCGCCCAGGCAATCATGTCTTCCAGGTCAGTCTGGTAGGCTGCAAGATCCCAGTACCAGCGCTGATACTGCCCGCGCACGCCCACCTCAACGGTTTCAGATGTTTCCGGGTCGAGCTGGGGATTGCCCGAGTTAGGCCAATAAAGGTCATTGAAGGTCGGTGCGCGGAAAGCGGTACCGTAACTGGCCCTAAGGGTATGAGAGCCGTCCAGGTCATAGCCAAGCGCCAGGCTACCGGTGACTTCGTCGCCATAGGCCTCGTTGTCGTCATAGCGCAGGCCTGCCTGCACGGCAAAAGGCGAAAAGTCGAGCAGGCCCTGGGCGAAGACCGCCACATTGTCGCGACTGCCGACGTCGAAATCCGTGGTGCCAGACACCTTGTCCTCGCTGTACTCGGCACCGGCCACCAGCTCGTGCAGGCCGAAATTCAGGGTATTCTGCCAGCGAGCTGTCTGGGTACGGGTGTCGAGGACGGATGTCCCTGCCGGCTCCCACTGGGTGGCTTGTGCATGATTGTCCAGCTCATCCCGGGATTCGCTAAGCGTAAGGCGGCTACGCCAGTTTTCAGTCACCGGAAGCTCGCCGTAAACGCCGACGACTTGCTGGACGAAATCCATCTCACCGCCATCGTATTCGTTGCTGCCCCGCGCCCGCAGGGCCAGCATGCCGACCTCGGCGCCACCGTCGAATTCATGGGCAATGCGGGCCAGAGCCGAGGTATTGTCGTAGCCCTTGTCCTCACCGTTGCGCCGTACCGGCGTACCATCGGTGGAGAAGTGGCTGCCGGCGAAGCTGTAGCGGGTTCCGCCGCTGCTGCCGGAGAGGCCTGCACTGTAGCGCTGGGTATTGAACGAGCCGCCACCCGCTGAGATACGCGGATGCGGACCGCCCTCTTCGGCCTCATGGGTGAATAGCTGAACCACACCACCCACGGCATCGGCGCCGTAGAGGCTGCCACGGGGACCGCGGACGATCTCGGCACGCTCGAACATCCGTGGTTCGAGGTAGTGCCAAGCCGCGCCACCTGCGGTGGCGGAGCGCAGCCGGATGCCGTCGATCATCAGTGCCGTCGACTCGTTGCCGGTACCGCGCAGATAGACGCTGCTGTTCTTGCCGAAGCTGCCATTCGAGGTGACGTCCACCCCCGGCTGGCCGCGAAGCATATCGGTCATGCTGGTGGGGTCCTGGCGGCGCAGGGTGGCCTCGTCGAGTAAGGTGACGGAGGAGAGCGTCTCGTCGGCGGTTCGCGGCGCCAGGGTGGCGGTGATTACCACCGGGTTGAGCGCGACGGTATCGTCATGCTCGGCGGTAATGGTCTGGGCCTGAACGGCCAGCGGAAGTGCAGCCAGGCTGAAGGCAGCCAGGCCACGGGTAGCGTTACGTGTGGTTTTCATGATTGTCCCTTGCTCGCCGTGCCTACCCGCACGGTCTTCTCTATGAAGCCGGGGCGACGTGAAGGGACGAGGAGAGGGATACGTGGAAGCCGGTGCCTGCCCTGCCCCTGGTCGCCCACCGCAACCCGGCATAAGGGAAACGCCGGAAAAATGCCTGTGCGGAATGACGCGCAGTACTGCGCGTCATTCCGCCCATCGACACATCGGCGTTTCCTGGACTCTCAGGCCGGTCTCCGGGCTTACGAGCGAAGCGGCATGTTGCACAGGCCAGCTTCGGGACCATCGCCTTCCCATGCCAGGGCACAGTGGCGCAATGATGGACCCAGACTCGATCACCGTTGCGGGGGCAGCGTCGGATTGTGCTTCGTTCATCATGAAGAGCGGAGCGATCACCGACTTCCCGATTAACCTCGGATAAAGCAATGAGGCACCTGAGAGGTGGACGTAAGCTAACAACCGCTCCGGGGGGCGTCAATGTCAATCACCCGGAGGTTTGACCTGGCGCAGTGGTTGGGCGAGCCCGTGGCGCACGTACCACACCTGTTCCGCCAGTGACGCTGCATCTTGGGCCAGCCAACCAGCAAGATCACGCAGGCGCCTATCCCGATGCCCCATGGGCACGATCCCGCGTCCCATTTCTGCAAGAACCAGTATCATGGTCAGCCCGTGATCACGCTCGGCTTCAAGGATCACCGCCAAGGCGGCGGCCAGTTCATGCCGTAACCGGTCATCATCGGGTTCCCGATCCAGGGCCGCCTCCAGCCAGGCCGACCAGCCCGTCACGACCAGGGCGCCTACCGGCTCCAGCCCCACTCCCGGCTCGAGCACCGCCAGCCAGTCGACCGGGTCCGCCCGGGGGGGAATACGCTGCCAGCAAGCCGCGGGGAAATGACGGACTACGGCCTCACGCTTGCCGGCGCAGGCACCGCCGATGAAGAGCTGCATGACCAGCCTCCCTGCCGATGGGTAAAGGTCAGCCGACGCCCCTGGGCCTGGCTGACGCTGCCGTCCCAGAAGTCGATGGCCTCGAAGCGACGGCGCAGTTCGCGGATCACCCCGCCATGGGTCACGGTCAGTATTCGGCGGTGCCCTTCGGCCTCGGCGGCCAGGAACAGCTCCACCAACCAGGCGCCAAGCCGCTGACGCAGCTGTTCCGTGGATTCTCCGCCGGGCGGTGCCTGCTCGCCACGGCTGTCGATCCAGGCCCGGTAGAGCGGCTCATCCTTGAGGTCCGCGTAACGCATGCCTTCATAGTCACCGAAGTCGAGCTCACGCAGCCGGGCGTCGAAGCGGGGCTCACAGGACGCCTCGCCGGCATCCCACACATGCGCCAGGGTCTGGCGACAGCGGGTCAGGTCACTGCAATACACCGCCTCGAATCGCTCATCGGCCAGCTGGCCACGCAGCTGATTCATGGCATCGAGGGCATCGGGCAACAGCAGCGGGATGTCGCGCTGGCCCTGGTAACGCTGCTCGCGGTTCCAGTCGGTCAGCCCATGGCGGACGATCACTAGTTCCAGCGTTGTCGACTCCATAATATCCTCACCTCCCTAATCCCGGGCAGTCAGCCCGACACCCACCAGACCCAGGCAATCAGCAGCAGCCATAGCTCCCCTGCCTCGATGGCGGCCCCGACGATATCGCCATTGACCCCACCGAAGGCGCGGCTCATGAGCCAGCCATAGCCCAGCAGGAAGAGCGAGAGACAACCCAGCAGCACGACAGCCAGGCCGCTCATCACGAAAAATCCGCCCGGCAGCCACCAGAATGCTGCCGCCAGGGGCAGCAGCGACAGTGCCAGGTCGCGGCGTTGCAGGTGCTGTCGCCAGGCCCAGGCCAGGCCCTCGTTCCGAGCGCTGGGAGCCAAGAGCAGCAGCGCCACGCCCCCCAGGCGCCCAAGGGCAGGCACCACCACCAGCACGACCAGACTCACTCCGGCTTCCAGCAAGCCCCAGAGCAGGGTCACCTTCCAGGCGAGCAGGAAGACCAGCGCCAGGATACCGAAGCTGCCCACATGGGGGTCCTTCATGATCGCCCAGCGGCGCTCCAGCGGCGCATTGCTGCCCAGGGCGTCGGCCACGTCCATCAGGCCATCCAGATGCAGGCCGCCGGAGAGCCCCACCCACAGGCTGAGCAGCACCAGCGCCAGCATTGGGGTGGGTAGAACACTCTGCAGCAGGGCCCCGAGGCTGGCAAGGATCGCCCCGAGCAGCAACCCGACAAGCGGGTAGCAGCGCAGCGCCCAGCGGCTGGTGGCCGGCGTCCAGGGGCAGGCGACCGGCACCGGCAGCCGGGTCAGGAACTGGATCGCCAGCAGCAGGCCATAACCGCCCTCTTTCATGGGCCCCATCGTCTAGCCTTCATTGCCTCAGCTCCTCGCCGCTTTTCCATTCGATGGCCATGCCCGCCACCACCTCGACCACGCGATCCGCCTCCATGGCCAGCTGGCGGTGTAGTCGCTGCAGGAATGCCAGGTAGCGCCAGGTCTCTGCGTCCCGGGGTGGCAGGTCTTCGTTGAGGTCGTTGGATACCACCACCAGGGCGATCCCTCGCTTCCTGGCCTCGAGTAGCAGTTCCATCAGTTCTGCGCATCCCGCTTCTTCGTCGAAGCCGGCTTCATAGAGCGCCCGGCTGGCCCAGAGCGTCAGGCAATCAAGCAGCACGGAGGCCCCGGCCGGCACCGGTGAGAGTGCCTTTCCCAGGGCCAGCGGTGCCTCCCGGGTCATCCATCCACTGTCTCGCTCGCGTCGATGACGCTCGATACGAGCCGCCATCTCGCTGTCCGAAGCCGTGGCGGTGGCAAGGTAGATGTGTGGGCCGCCAAGCCGCTGCCGCCAGTCGAGGGTCAGCCGCTCGGCCACAGCGCTCTTGCCCGACCGGGCACCGCCACTGACGAAGGCGATCATGACTCCTCCCTCGCCGCCAGCGCCAAGAGCAGACGATCATTGTCGGCGGGCTCACGCAGTGCCAGGCGTATCCAGCTCCCGTCGAGGCCGGGAAAATTGTGCGTGTGTCGGGCCAGGATGCCGGCCTGCAGCAATCGCCCAAGCAATGCATCGCCCGCCGACGGACCGCTGCCCTGGCGCACCAGGAAGAAATTGACTCGGCTCGGCACCACCTCGAGTCCCAGCGCCAGCAGGCTCGCCTGAAGGCGTGGGCGCTCCCCACGCAGCCAGGCATGGGTCCGATCAAGGAAGTCGCCATCCGCCAGCAGTGGCGCCACCAGCGCAGCTGACAGATGGTTCACGCTCCAGGGTGGCTGGCCTGCCTGGAGCCGACGAACCGTCTGCGCGTCTGCCACCAGATATCCCAGCCGAAGTCCCGGCAGGGTGTAGAGCTTGGTCAGGGAGCGCAGCAGAATCAGGTTGTCGAACCGGGGGAGCAGCGAGGTCAGCGCAGCCCCGGGGTCATCGACGAAGTCGATAAAGGCCTCGTCCACCACCACCGTGACCCCCTGCCGTTGCGCCGCATCGAGCAGGCTCTCCATGGCAGGCCATGGCAGCAGGGTACCGGTGGGGTTGTTGGGCCGGCAGAGAAACAGGATGTCGGCCCGGTGGAGCGGCGAGTCGAGCCTGGCCGGGTCCAGGTCGAAAGCCGGCGGGGTCAGCCGAAGCGAAGTCACTGCCAGGCCATGGGCCGCACAGGCCCGGGCATACTCGGAGAAAGTCGGCTCGACGATGACCGCCCGGCCTCGGGCATGCAGTCCGGCGGCCAGAAAGATCGCCTCGGCCCCGCCGTTGGTCAGCAGCACCTGTTCCGGGGCAACGCCGTCGTGACGGGCGATCGCCTCGCGGGCAGCCCGGTAGTCAGGGTCGGGATAGCGTGATAGTCCCGCCATGGCACCGGCAATGGCATCCCCCAGCCAGCCGGGTGGCCCCAGCGGATTGAGGTTGGTGCTGAAATCGAGCAATGGCTGGGTCGCCGGCAGGCCGAAGCGTTCCAGCAGGGCTGCCCCCTGTCCGCCATGGCTCGGCCAGGCATCCTGTGGCGTCATGACAGCCCCTCCTTCACCGCTATCATGAGTGCCATCAGCATGATGAAGAGCAACCAGGTGCCATGCAGATAGCGGATGGCCGACGCGATATGGCGAACCGCCAGCGCCTCGAGTGGTCGCCCCAGCGTGGCGCGGTGCGAGGCGATCCCGCCATAGTGGTTGGTGCCGCCCAGCTGGACCCCCATCAGGTTGGCCATCATCGCCTCCGGCCAGCCGCTGTTGGGGCTGGCATGGCGCGGTGCCTCGTGCCAGGTAGCCGCCGGGGCACCTCGGGTTCGTGCGCCGGGCAGCGTGAAGGCCCCCAGCCACATCGCCAGGGCGGTGAGCCGGGCCGGAACCCAGTTGGCAAGGTCGTCGAGCCGGGCCGATGCCCAGCCGAAATCACCGTAGCGTTCGTTGCGATAACCGACCATGGAATCCAGGGTATTGACCGCCTTGTAGGCCAAGGCCAGGGGGGCGCCGCCAAGCAGGGCCCAGAACAGTGGCGCGGTGACGCCATCGACGCTGTTCTCGGCCACCGTCTCCACCGCCCCCC
>SKVX01000114.1 GCA_007129225.1 Halomonas sp. | reverse complement strand
TGAGGGCATCGCCCTGGTCGCCTTCTCGCAGATGCACGTACTCTCCTACGCCATCGGCATCATGCTGGTGTTCAGCCTCTTCGTGCAGATGGCCGAGGGTGCGACCTACGGGGTGGTGCCCTTCATCAACAAGAAGGCCCTGGGGGCCGTGGCCGGCATCGTCGGCGCCGGCGGCAACGTGGGCGCCGTGGCGGCCGCCTTCCTCTTTCGCTCGGAAGCCATCACCTACCAGCAGGGACTGTTCTACCTCGGCCTGACCGTGCTGGTGCTGGCTTCCTGCGCCCTGCTGGTGCGCTTCTCCCCGGAGACCGAAGCCGAAGAGGCCACCGCCTACCAGGATGCCGTGGGCGAGGATACCGGGGCCGGCGCCCTGTCGCTGCGCTGATCCGCGGCACCACCAAAGAGGAACCCGCCACACCCGACCGCCGCTCTCTGGAGCGGCGGTTTTCGTCCGACCCCCAAGGCCCAGGCCTGCCCTCATCTGCTGCAGGCAGCCACATCGCGTGGCGGTAGGCCGTAGGCAGCGACTTCACCGCCCTCAGTATCGGCGATACTGACCAACTTGGCATGGCACATCGAGGGTTGGTGCTCATGGATTGCTACACCGGCCTCGAGTATCGCAATGCGGTTACCGGCTACGACCGGCTGTTCGACGATCAGACTTATGCTGCATCGAAAGTCAGCACTGCTCAGGCTCAATCTCTTCCAAACAGGTTCTGCTGCACTTCCCTGAGATGCTCCTCGAGCAACGCCCTGGCCGTGTCCTCATCGCGATCGCGCAGTGCCGCGACAATGGCACGATGCTGCATCTCGTAGCGCTTGCGCCGCTCCGGGGTCAACGAGACTCGCTTCAGACGGCCCCACTCCCCCTCTTCACGCACCACGTTGGTCAGTTCAAGAATACGCAGGAAGAAGCTGTTGTGAGTGGCTTGGGCAAACGCTTGGTGTAGTGCCCCATCCCAGTGTTCGAACTCCTCGATGACCGTGGCGGCTTCCGAGCGGACGATGCACTCATCCATCCGCTCGAAGTCGGATGCGGTAGCGTAGCGCACGATTAGCGCCACCATCTGCGGCTCAATCAGCAGCCGCGCCTCCATCAACTGTGCCGGACTGGTCTGGATAGCCACTGAACGAGCTTCAGTCGGTGGCTCATCGCGTGGCACAACCAGCTCACCGACCCTTTCCGAGACGAAGGTGCCACTGCCCACGACCTGGGTGATCAGCCCCTGCTGTTTGAAGTTGCCAAGCACCCGCCTGACCGCGCCACGCGATGCGGCAAAACGCTCACTGAGCTCACGCTCTGTGGGCAAGCGGTGTCCCGCGGGGAAGCTGCCACTCTCGATTTGCTGTTGCAGATAGCGAGCCAGGGATCGCGCACCGTCGGCACGCACCGCCTTGCCCAGGGTCTTGTCACTCACAGGCTGTCCTTCATGTCGCGCCATTCCGATTACCAATGCAGAGAAAACTATACCATTTGGTCTCACTATTCAAAAATTACCCTTGAATTGGTACTTTACAAGTTCTAGTCTCGGTAGATGCGGGACCAAAACAAACCTATGGAGAACCAAGCCAGATGAAATTCGCCACGCTCCGCTCCGGCCCCGATCAGCCGACATTTGTCGCCCTGATCGATGGGCACGCCCAGCGCTACTGGCCGCTGTCCGAGCTGATACCCAACTTCGATGGGGACATGAATCAGCTAGTGCAGGCATGGGACAGCCTCAGGGAGAGGATCCAGCTACACGACGACGACGGCAGGCCGCTCGACGAGGTACGCGTTGAGGCGCCCATACATCCCCACCGCAACATGTTCTGCGTCGGCAAGAACTACTTCGAACACGCGGCCGAGTTCAGCAACTCCGGGTTCGACAGCAGTACCAGCGCCGACGATGTAGTACCAAAACACCCGATCATTTTCACCAAGGCCTACAACACCCTGATCGCCAACGGCGATGAAATCCCGCGCCACGCCGCGGTGACCGAGCAGCTCGACTATGAAGCCGAGTTTGCCATCATCATTGGCAAGGGAGGGCGAGGCATCAGCAAGGCTCAGGCCTTCGATCACGTCTGGGGCTATACCGTCGTCAATGACGTCACCGCCCGGGACCTACAGAAGAATCACAAGCAGTGGCATCTGGCCAAATCGCTGGATGGCTTCTGCCCGATGGGGCCCTGGATCACCACCGCCGATGAGATCGATCCCGCCGATGCCAGCATCAAGTGCTGGGTCAACGGCGAACTTCGCCAGAATTCCAATATCGGTCAGTTGATCTTCGACATTCCCACCCTGATCGAAACCATCTCCGCCGGCATCGAACTCAAGCCGGGGGACGTGATCATCACCGGCACCCCGGTGGGGGTCGGCATCGGCTTCAACCCTCCCAGGTTCCTGCAGACTGGCGATGTGGTACGCATTGAGGTCGAGGGAATGGGGATACTCGAGAACCGAGTCGGCCAGTAACCTTCCCTCTGGTATACGCACCGGGTCAACAATATTTCACAACAACACCAGGAGCACACCATGTTCACGCAACTACCCGTACTCAAGATGCTATCAGCCGCCGTGCTGATCGCCGCCGGCGGCCTTGCCTCAAGCCATGTCATGGCCGAGGACTTCTACGAGGGCAAGACCATCCAGATGGTCGTCCCCTTCGGCGAGGGCGGTGCCACCTATGTCGCCGCCAAATTCCTCGAGCCGTTCCTCGAGAAGCACCTGCCCGGCAACCCTCGCGTCAATGTGCAGACCCGCCCCGGGGGCGGCTCGATCCTCGGCGCCAACTGGTTCGCACAGAACGCCGAGCCGGACGGCGAAACGATCCTGTTCACCACCTCGTCCACGTCCAACCCCTATGTGTTGGGCATGGACGCTGTGGAGTATGACCTCGCCGCCATGCGCCCGGCCTATAGCCTGCCCTTCGGTGCGGTAATCTACGTCTCGCCACGGACCGGGATCGACTCGCCTGCGGGTCTCAAGGAACCCGACATGCCCCTGATCTATGGTGGCATCGCCGCGGCGGCCAGCGACCTCCCGACGCTGCTGGCCTTCGAGCTGCTCGAGCTCGATATCCAGACGGTGCTCGGCTTCGATGGCCGCGGCCCGGCCCGCCTGTCTTTCGAGCGCGGCGAAACCAATATCGACTTCCAGTTCACACCGGCCTATATGTCACAGGTGGTCGACATGGTTGAGGCTGGCAGCGCGGTACCCATCATGACCGGCGGCTCGGTCGGAGAGGACGGTGTACTCAGCGCACGGGACGCAGCCTTCCCGGATTACCCCTCGGTCTACGAAGTCTATGAGGAGCTGTACGGTGAAGCCCCCTCCGGCGTGGAGTGGGACGCCTTCCAGTCGATCGGTGCCGTGACCTTCAACTATGGCCTGACTGCCTACCTGCCGGAGGGTACACCGGACGAAATTCTCGAAATTTTCGAACAAACGATTGCCGCCATCAACGACGACCCCGAGTATCAGGAACGGAGCGTGAACGCCGTGGGCGGCTATTCCCTGCTGCCGGCCTCGGATGTCACCGAGTCGCTCAGCGAGGCGCTTCAACCTTCCGATGAGGTACGCGAGCACCTGCGCACGCTGCTCTCGGAAAAGTACGACGTCGATCTCTGACACCAACCGCCATGCCGCGGCCAGCCACCCGCCCCGCGAGTGGCCTTGGCCGCGTTTTTTTGACCCCCGCATAGGACATGTCTTGTGCTAGAGAACATTACAACGGCCCTGGGGCTACTGTTCGAACCCATGCGCCTGCTGGCGCTGTTCGCCGGCATGCTGGCCGGCATGGTGTTCGGCATGCTCCCGGGGCTAGGCGGCGTCGCTGCCGTATCGATCCTGCTGCCGTTTATCTACCTCATGGACAGCTACTCGGGGCTGGCCATGCTGCTGGGTGCCATCTCGGTGATCTATACTGCCGACACCATCACCTCGGTACTGCTGGGTGCCCCGGGCTCACCGGCCTCAGCGCCCACAGCCATCGAGGGGCATGCGCTGGCCAAGCAGGGCAAGGCCTCGCTGGCACTGGGTGTGGGCTTTCTGGCATCGATGGTCGGCGGCCTGTTCGGCGCCCTGATCCTCTCCGTGGCAATCCCGATTGCCGGCCCACTGGTGCTGGCACTAGGTACGCCGGAGCTGTTCATGTTCGCCCTGGTAGGGCTCTGCTTTGCCGCAAGCATGGTCGGCAAGGATATTGTCGTGGGTCTCGCAGCGGCCTGCTTCGGTATCCTGCTGGGCGTGGTAGGCGCAGCTCCTGCCGCGGCCAACTACCGCTTCATCTTCGGCCAATCCTATCTGATGGACGGCCTGTCGCTGCCAATCGTCGCACTGGGGCTGTTTGCAGTGGCTGAGCTGATCGGCATGGTCGCTGCCGGCGGCGGTATCGCCGGCAAACCCATGACCATGGGCAAGTGGGGCGAGAGTTTCAGGGAGTTCTGGCGCAGCCGCTGGCTGATCGTGCGCTCGTCGATCATCGGTATCTTCGGCGGTTTCGTGCCAGCAGTGGGCGCCAGCGCCTCGACCTGGATCGCCTACGGCCACGCCATGAGCTCGACCAAGGACAAGCGGCGCTTCGGCAAAGGCGAGATTCGTGGGGTAGCCGGCGCCGAGGGCGCCAACAACGCCACGGTGATCTCCGACCTGGTGCCGACCATGCTGTTCAGCGTGCCCGGCGGGCCTGCCGCGGCCATCTTCCTCGGCGCACTGTTCTCGTTCGGCTTCTATCCCGGGCCGCGGATGGTCAGCGAGACGCCGGACCTGATGTACATGATCGTATGGAGCGTGGCGCTCGCCTCGGTAATGGGCGCCGCACTGTGCTTTGCCGTGACGCCCTATCTGGCCCGACTGACGCGCATCAACTTCGCACTAATCGCCGCACCCTTGCTGTTGATCATGGTAGCCGGCGCCTATCAGGGTACCCAGACCTTCGGTGACATTCTCGCCCTGCTGGTGCTGGGGGTGATCGGCTGGCTGATGAAGAACGCCGGTTGGCCGCGGGCACCGGTCCTAGTGGGCTTCGTGCTGGCCACACCCATGGAGCAGTACTTCTGGCTGACCACGCAGATCCACGGCTTCACCTGGCTGACCCGGCCAGGCGTGCTGATCATCGCTTCGCTGATCATCGTCCCTATGCTGCTCGGCCTGGTCCGCAAATGGCGCGCCAGGCGGACATCGACGTCAGCCGACTCGAGCGGCCCAGCGAACCACATCGCGAGTGACGATGAAGCCCCTCGCGACACCGCCATTCTGCTGCTCGCTTCGTCGCTGCTGCTGGTGACCTTCGCCTATGCCTTCTACGAGATGCTGGGTTTCCGCAGTAACGCTCGGCTGATGCCGGCACTGGGTATCGTACCGGGCTTGCTGCTGAGCGTGTATATCCTTGGCCGCCAGCTCTATCGGCTAGGTCGGCAAGGCCGGATCATTCATCTAGGCTCGCGTCAGGAGCTGCCGGTTTTGGCGGGCATTCTCGCCTATGGCGTGGCGATGTGGCTGATCGGGTTCAACTTAGCCACCCCGCTGCTGCTGGCCTGGCTGCTGTTGAAGTGCGCGGGTATGCGCTACGTCAGTGCGGCACTCTACGGCGGCATAGTCTATGCCACCACCCTGGGGATGTTCGCCCTGATGCGACTCACCCCACCACCGGGCAGCTGGCTCAGCTTGCCGATGCCATGGTGAGCCCGATCATTGATGATCCTATGAATGATAGACAAGCACGAACATCAGCGTAGCCTGGAACGCTCCCATCACCATTAAGGATCTCGCATGACGCTCGCAACAGGTGACAAGATTCCCGATATCACGATCAAGACCAATGGCCCGGATGGCCCCCAGGACATCTCCACCGGCGAGCTGTTTGCCGGCAAGAGGGTAGTGCTGTTCGCCGTACCGGCAGCTTTCTCACCCGGCTGCTCCAATACCCATATGCCCGGCTTTGTGGTCAAGGCCGACGAGATCCTCGCCAAGGGTATCGACACCATCGCCTGCATGGCGGTCAACGATGCCTTCGTGATGGGGGCCTGGCAGCAGGATCAGAATGCCCAGGCCTTCACCATGCTTGCCGACGGTAACGCCGATTTCACCAAGGCCATTGGCACCGAGCTGGATGCCAGCGGTGGCGGCATGGGCATGCGCAGCAAGCGCTTCGCCCTGATCGCCAATGACGGCGTGGTCGAGTACATCGGCATCGACGCCAAGGGCGTCGAGAAGAGCAGCGCCGAGACGGTGCTGGCCCAGCTGTAACGCCAGCCGGCCATTCCACATATAGGCAAAGAGCCACCTCTGTTAGGTGGCTCTTTCTTCACTGGTTTCACCCACTACCTTCACTGCGATAGTCATGCCCAGCAGCAGAAACGAGAGCGTCTTGCCATGGCCGTCCAGGTTGAGCGCACCGTTGACCCCGCCCTGCAAAACGTCGTCTATCACCAGGTTCATCCCCGCCAGGCCCGGCATTGGGTAGCGCCGTACGCGGCTGGCACCGCGGTGGGCGAACAGCGCCAGCACGCGCTCCTCGGTGACCTGCTCCAGCAACAGGGCGTAGTGGTCCGGATCGTAGGCGAACAGCGCCAGGTTGAGGCGGTCTCCCTTGTCGCCGGCGCGGGCATGGGCCAGGCGGTGGAGCGGCACCGTGACGCTGTCGTCGAGGGGCTGGCCCGGCGACCGCTCGGAGGGTGACACCAGGGTCGGTTCAACTGGCGACATGGTAGTGACTCCTTTTTTCGAACAGCGTG
>SKVX01000387.1 GCA_007129225.1 Halomonas sp. | reverse complement strand
CTGATCGACCAGGCGCGACGCCTCAAGGCGGCCCTCGCCGGCAGCGGCGTGCCGTTGATCATCAATGACCGGCTGAACGTGGCGCTGGCCAGCGAGGCGGACGGGCTTCACCTGGGCCAGGACGATAGCGACGTGGCCCTGGCGCGCCAGGCCCTGGGCGAAGGCGCCATCCTCGGCCTCTCGGTGCAGAATCTGGAGCAGATGGCGCGACTGGATCCGGGGCCGCTTGACTACCTGGGGCTGGGGCCAGTCTTCGCCACCTCGACGAAGCAGAACCATGCCCACCCACTGGGCTTCGACGGCCTTGCCACGCTGGTCGCCGCAAGCCCGCTGCCGGCGGTGGCCATCGGCGGGCTGCAGGCCGAGCATGCGGCCCGGGTGCGTGCCGCCGGCGCCCGCGGGTCCGCGGTGATTTCGGCGATCTGCGACACACCCGACCCACAGGCAGCGGCTCAGGCCTTCTTTACGCGGTAGGCCGCCGCTTCAGGGTGGTACGTCGATCGTGATAGGCGATCGCCAGGCCGCTGCCGATGATCAGCGTACTGCCCACGAAGACCCAGAGATCCGGCATTTCGCCCCAGAACCACCAGCCCAGGATCACCGCCCAGAGCATGGCGGTGTAGTCGAAGGGCGCGGCGATGGCCGCCGGGGCAAAACGGAATGCCAGGGTAATGAAGGCCGTGGCCCCCACGCCGATGATCCCCGCCCCCAGGAAGCCAAGCCAATGCCAGGGATGTGGCGTCTGCCACACCCAGGGTAGTGCCACCGCCGTGAGCAGCAGCGGCACCAGTGTCATGTAGAAGACCATTGCCCAGAGATGCTCCCGGGCACCGTAGCGCCGCGCGGTGATCATCATCAGCGCATAGAAGACCGCCGCCGCCAGCAGCGCCAGTGCCCCGGGCTGAAAGGCATCGCCACCGGGGCGCACCACCACCAGAACCCCCACGAAGCCCAGCAGGGACGCCGCCAGCACCGGCGGGTCGATCCGCTCGCCCAACAGCGGCACCGAAAGCAGGGTGACGAACAGCGGGGCGACGAAGGCGATGGCAGTTGCTTCGGCCAGGGGCAGCAGCGTCAGGCCGAGCACGAAGAAGAACATGGTGCCGGTGTAGATCAGGCCACGCACCAGGTGCACACCGGGACGACGGGTACGCAGCTTGGCGAGTCCACCGCCGAAGTGGGCCAGCACGGCAATCAGCGGCAACGACACCAGGGTACGGAAGAAGATGATCTGCAGCGGCGAGTGCACTTCGCCCAACCACTTGGCGATGGCATCGCCAATGGCCAGGCAGAGTACCCCCGTGCACATGCACAGAATCCCCTTCAATGACGGCGACATCGCGACCCCTCCTCAGCCCAACCCTGGCGGCCCAAAAAACCACCCCGCCGACCGGAAGGTCGACGGGGCTTGTTGTTACCAACCTAATGGCTTGGGACGGCAACGGCAAGCCGGCGTCGTTATTGCCGACGCCGATGACGTTTTCTCCTGGCACTCGCTCATGACACTCGCGCTGCCAATTTGTTATGTTATAAAGTAACTTTAACTGCCGAGGATACGTCATGCCACACGCTGCCTCCCTCGTTTCCGAGCCCGCGCCTCATCCTGTCGAACCGCCCCACTGGGCGTTCGGCGACGACATCGTCGTGCTGCCGCGCATATTCGATGACGCGATCAGCCTGGCGGTGATGACCCGAACGCTGGACCCGACACTGGCCGGCGCTGTGCAGGCCCAGTTGGGGGAGAGCCGGTCGATTGGCTGGCAATGGCGCGGTCCGGCTGGAACCGAGATGCGCGAGGATCTGGCCCGTCACCTGCCGTCACCCGACCAGGCCAAGACCCTGCTCGATGACGTGGAGGCCATCGCCCTGGCCATGGCCTACCTGTTCGAGACCGACACCATCGGCATTCGGCTACGCACCCTGGAGGGGGCCATGTGCCCCCGTTTCCACGTCGATAACCTCGCGGTCCGGCTGGTCACCACCTATGCCGGCCCCGGCAGCGAATGGCTGCCCGAACACGCCGTCAATCGCGCCGGCCTCGGCGCACCCCGGGCGGACAAGCCCGAAAGCGTCGCCGACCCGGCGGCCATCGAGCAGCTTAGCGCTGGCGATGTGGCCCTGCTCAAGGGCGATGGCTGGATCGGCAACGAGGGGCGCGGCCTGGTGCACCGCAGCCCGAAAACCGGCCCGGGGGAGCGCCGCCTGCTGCTGGCACTGGATCCGGGCTGACGGCCCATCTGGATGCCCATGAGTGAACGAGGCCCTGTCTGGAGGCCGCTCAAGGGCAAACATGGAGGAAGTCGCAGCAGGCCGCCCCGTTACGCCAACGCACCGCGATGGAAGATCCATGCAGAGCGTCGACCCTTTCCGGGTTAGCGGTGTCCAGGTGTCTATCTAGTAGTGCGCCACCACCATGCAGTCCATGCCGGTGGCACGCAGGCTGCGGCAGGCGCTGTGGGCGTCGTTCTCCTGCAGGTCGACCAGCCGGGCACGGAAGACGCGCCTCTCGTCCTGTGACTCGGCCACCGAAACACGCACGTCGCGCAGCTGACTGGCCAGTTGGTCGGCGGCGCGTGACGCCAGGCTACGGGCCTGGTCGGCGTTGTTGAACGCACCAACCTGCACGGCCCAGTTCCCGCTAGCCTGTGGCGATTCGGCCCGTGCGATCAGGTCACGGATCGGGTCGTCGGCGGAGCCCATTTCGGCGCCCATCTCTGACTGAAAGGTCGAGCGCGTGCCGGAATCGGACCGGCTCGCCTGAAGGCTATCGCTCGACGACGCCCGCTCCACCGAGGCCAGCTGCGTCGCGGGTGCCGACGTGGCGGGCTGGGCGGCCGGCAGGTCCATGTTGTCGCCGAAGACATCGGCCTGGGCGATCCAGTCGCCCCGCTGCATCATGTTGAGCCGCGCATAGCCGCGATCAAGCAGGTCAACCATGTGGGCATCACGGGAAGCAGCGGTGAAGCCACCCATGACCACCGACACCACACGCCGATTATCGCGGATCGCCGATGTCGCCACGTTGAAGCCGGATGCCCGGATGAAGCCCGTCTTCAGCCCGTCGGCACCGGGATAGTTGCGCACCAGCCGGTTATGGCTGGTGTGGGTCGTACCCCGATAAGTAAAACTCTGGGTCGAGAAGTAGTGGTAGTACTGTGGGAAATCCTGCATCACACGAATCGACAGGGTGGCCATGTCACGAGCGGTGGTGACCTGCTCGTTGTTGGGCAGCCCCGACGCGTTGCGGAACTGGGTGGCGTTCATGCCCAGCTCGCGGGCCCGCTGCGTCATCATGTGGCCAAAGTTGCGCTCGCTGCCGCCCAGCGCCTCGGCGACCACCACCGCGACATCATTGGCGGAGCGCACCACCAATGCATAGATAGCCTCTTCGACGGTAATGCTGCTGCCGGCGGAAAGCCACAGTTTGGAGGCCGGCATTGCCGCCGCCTGGGAGGATACCGGCAGCGGCTGATGCAGATGCATGCTGCCGTCCTCGATGGCCTCGAACAGCATGTAGAGCGTCATCATCTTGGTCAGCGATGCCGGATAGCGGGTCGCATCGGGGTTCGCGGCATGCAACACGTCTCCGCTCTCGACATCGATCACGATGGCCGCATAGCGGGGATTGGCCTGAGCCGTTTTCGCCGTGAGCAGCAACAGGCTGGCCAGCAGCACAAAGACGGCTACCCCGAGGTAGTGTCGGTAGGAGGAGGACATGGCAGACACCTCTAGTTCCCTTGTTTGTTCCCTGTGGCCGTTTTTTATCAGGCCTTGCCCCAGTATGGACAGGATTCGCCCGCTTTACAGCTGGAAAAGCGATACTTCCAGACGTCATACCGTTTTTCATTCAACGCAAGGCCGACCCGGCCGGCTCCGCGCCACTTCACAATCTCACTCCCAGGCAGGAAAAGGGTCCGGCAGGGATGCCCAGGCCTGCTTTCCGGCGAGCAGCTCGGCTTCGCTGACAAGACACTCATCCAGGGCTTGCCGGATGCGCGCTTCGTCGAGGTGCTGGCCGATGAAAACCAGCTCCTGGCGCATGTCACCGAAGGGCTCCTGCCACTTTTCCATGATATAGCCGCGGTACTCCGGGTCGTCCGGCCAGCGCGACTCAGGAACGGCCTTCCAGAACATGCCGGCGTAACCGTAGTGGGCAATACCCCCCGCCTGGCTCCACTGCCCGGCAAACTGCGGCCGGGTCGCCAGCCAGAAGAAGCCCTTCGAGCGCAGCAGCTTGCCGCCGAACCAGTCGCCATGCACCAGATCGAAGAATTTCTGCGGATGAAAGGGCCGGCGGGCATGGTAGGAGAAGCTCAAAATGCCATACTCCTCGGTTTCCGGCACATGATCCCCGCGCATCTCCTTCAGCCAGCCCGGAGCAAGCTGCGCCCGCTCGAAGCTGAAGCGACCGGTGTCGAGCACCTTGTCGAGCGGCACCTGGCCATTGGCCATGGCAATTAGTTCGGCATCGGGGTTGAGCGTACGCAGGACCGCCTTCAGCTCACCCAGCTGCTTCTCATCGATGAGGTCCGTCTTGCTGATCAGCAGCACGTCGCAGAACTCGATCTGGTCGACCAGCAGGTCGGCCACGTTACGCTCGTCCTCCTCGCCCAGGCTTTCGCCGGCTTCGATCAGCGATTGCGCCTCATGGTATTGCGCCAGGAAGTTGGCCCCATCGACCACGGTGACCAGGGTATCCAGACGCGCGACGCTGGAGAGGCTGTGCCCTGACTCGTCCTCGAAGGTAAAGGTTTCGGCCACCGGCAACGGTTCGGAGATGCCCGTGGACTCGATGACCAGATAGTCAAAACGGCCTTCGGCGGCCAAGCGCCCGACCTCGATCAGCAAGTCCTCCCGCAGGGTGCAGCAGATGCAGCCGTTGCTCATCTCGACCAGCCGCTCCTCGGAGCGATTGAGCGCGACATCGCCCTCGACGCCCGGTGTGCCGCGCACCAGAGCGGCATCGATGTTGACCTCGCTCATGTCATTGACGATCACCGCCACTCGGCGCCCTTCGCGATTGGTCAGGATATGATTGAGCAGGGTGGTCTTGCCGGCCCCAAGGAACCCGGACAGCAAGGTGACCGGCAGGGTCGATGAAGTGGCTTGCATCACGTTTCTCCTCGGGATTTGCTGAAATGGTGCTCGCGCAGCTCCTGGCGCTCCTTGGCCTCGAGACAGAGCTCCGCGGTAGGGCGCAACAGTAGTCTCCTGAGCCCGATGGGCTGGCCTGTCTCCTCGCAATAGCCGTAGTCGCCCTCCTCGATACGCCGCAACGCCTTGGCGATCTTGCGCAGCAGCCGCGTCTCACGATCCGCCTGGCGAAGCAGCAACCGCAGCTCTTCCTCCACGGCGGCGCGATCGAGGTCGTCGCCGCTGCGCTCGTTGTCGGCGATGGCCTTGCGCACTTCTTCCAGGTGCGTTTCCACCTCGGCTCGCTCTGCCAGCAACCGACTCTGGAACAAGGCCAACTGCTCGTCATTCATATATGCCTCTTCGGGCATGGCCAGCAGTTGCTGCGCCTCGGGATCGGCCTGCATGTACGCTCTCTCCGGACATTATTTGTTATAACATAACAAATAAGCCGGCACACAGCCAGAGATAGCCAGCCCGGCCAAGCCAGAATGGAATTAGGCAACTTCTTGCCCGCTTCAGTCTCCCTTTCACGTGCCCAGCAGGCGCTCGCCGCCCAGCCAGATCAAGCGCAGCGCCAGCAGGGTCAGCACCCACTTGAAGAGGAAATCGAAGCGGTGATCGGTCACGCGATGCAGTAGCCGCAGCCCCGCCCAGGTACCCACCACGCCGGCCGCCACCATGGCCAGGATCAGCCAGAGCCAGTCGCGGAAGACGAAGCCGGCGAAGCCGAAGACGAAGGCCTTGGTGAGATGCTGCAGCGTCATGCAGGTGGCGAAGGTCGCCACCCTTGGAAGACGCTCGGCGATGCCGAGCTTGATGAAGGAGGCCACCAGCGGGCCACTGGCCCCCACCAGGCTGGAGAGCAGCGTGGTCAACGCACCGGCAATGACGGTGCCGGTGCGCCCCACCGCACGCTGGGGCAGGCCCGGCCCCCAGCAAGAGTAGAGCACGAAGGCGGCGATGCACAGCTCCAGCACGCCGTAAGGCAGGCGAATCAGCAGCCAGGCCGCCGCCACGGCTCCGACGATGACCCCGGGCAGGAAGGCCGCGATCACGGGCATGCGGACATACCGCCGGGTCATCGCCGCGCGCCCGCCGTTGGAGCCGAGCTGCACCATGCCGTGTACCGGAATCAGCGCCGTGGCTGGCATCACCTGGGCCATGACGATGATCAGCAGCGTGCCGCCGCCGATGCCGGCCGCGGCGGAGAGCGCCGAGGTCAGTGCCGACAGCGCCACCAACCCCAGGTTGAGCCCGCCCGACAGCGGCGACAGCAGCTCCAGCATCAGCCGAGCCGCCTCACTCGATGCGCCCCTCCTCGACCCCGTGACAGGCCACTTCGCTGCCGTCGTCGCGTGCGATCAGCAGCGGCACTTCCACCTTGCAACGCTCGTTGGCATGCGGGCAGCGCGGATGGAAGGCACAGCCGGAGGGCGGATGTACCGGGTTGGGCACTTCGCCCTGGATGGTGGTGCGCTCCTTGCCGGCTCCTTCCAGCGACGGCACCGCCGCCAGCAGCATCTTCGAGTAGGGGTGGTGCGGGTTGGCGAAGAGCTGGTCGGAAGGAGCGATCTCGGCGATGCGCCCCAGATACATCACCGCGATGCGGT
>SKVX01000151.1 GCA_007129225.1 Halomonas sp. | reverse complement strand
GAGCGCTTGGCTGCTCAACCAGCTTGGCAACCGCTTCGTGCTGCTGCTCGATGGACGCGTGGATAGCGCCCGGGTCGAGCGCCTGAAGGCCGAGCTGCAGTCGCTGCTGGATGAGCGAGACGATCTCGACCTGGTGATCGTCGGACCGACGCCCCACGCCCTCTCCGGGCTGTCGCGCAGCACCCTGGTCGAGGACACCGAAAACCTGATCGGCGAGCGCTATGGCCTGAATGCCGGCTCGGCCTATCTGATCCGCCCCGACCAGCATGTGACCGCCCGCTGGCCCGAGATCTCGGCCAAGGCGGTCGGCGAAGCGATGGACCGCGCCCTGGGCGTCCACCTTGCCGCTGTTTCCGAAAATCGCCCCGACCATCAGGGAGGCCGCCATGCCACGGCTTGAACTCAACCCCAACTTCACCGACCCGGACGCCTTCTACGCCGCGCTGACCGACGCGCACCGCGAACGCAGTGAGGAACAGAGCGAGCGCATCAATGCTCGGCTGATCCTGCTGCTGGCCAATCATATCGGCGACCAGCAGGTGCTCGAAGAGGCACTGGAGATCGCCACCCAGGCCGGCGAGCCCCAATCCAGCGAACTCCAGTCCACCGAACCCCAGGCCCGGCAACAACAGCCCGGATGACGAGGATACCCCCATGACGAACGAGACGCTTGAGTACCAGAGCGGCTTTCGCAACCACTTTTCCAGCGAGGCGCTGCCCGGCGCCCTGCCGGTGGGCCAGAATTCGCCCCAGCGCTGCGCCTATGGGCTCTACGCCGAGCAGTACACCGGCTCGGCCTTCACCGCCCCGCGCCATCAGAACCTGCGCAGCTGGCTCTATCGCATCCGTCCCTCGGTGGTACAGAGCGCCTACCGCCCGCTGACCGTCGAGGACGTGGCCACGGCACCGCTGGCCAAGCCCGCCGCCGACCCCAATCAGATGCGCTGGGACCCGCTACCGGTTCCCGCCGAGCCCACCGACTTTGTCGACGGGCTGCTGAGCATCGCGGTCAACGGCGATGCCGGCACCCAGGCCGGCTGCGGCGTGCATGTCTACGCCTTCAACCGCGACATGACAGAACGCTTCTTCTACGACGCCGACGGCGAATTGCTGATCGTGCCGCAGCTTGGCACCCTGCGCCTGCGTACCGAGCTGGGCGAGCTTCAGGTGAAGAGCGGCGAGATCGCCGTGATTCCCCGCGGCATCAAGTTCCAGGTGCGCCTGGCCGAGGGCGCCGACGCCGCCCGGGGCTATATCTGCGAAAACTACGGCAGCCCGCTGGAACTGCCGGGCCTGGGGCCCATCGGCGCCAACGGCCTGGCCAATCCGCGCGATTTCCAGAGCCCCGTGGCAAGCTACGAGGACCTAGAGGGTGACTTCGAGCTGGTGGCCAAGTTCTCCGGCCGCTTCTGGGCCACTCAGCTCGACCACTCCCCCCTGGACGTGGTGGCGTGGCACGGCAACTACGCGCCCTACAAGTACGACCTGGCCCACTTCAACACCATCAACACGGTGAGCTTCGACCATCCCGACCCGTCGATCTTCACCGTGCTGACCTCGGCCTCCGACACGCCGGGCATGGCCAACCTGGACTTCGTGATCTTCCCGCCACGCTGGATGGTGGCCGAGAACACCTTCCGCCCGCCCTACTTCCATCGCAACCTGATGAGCGAGTTCATGGGCCTGATCCACGGCGAGTACGATGCCAAGGCGGAGGGTTTCCTGCCCGGCGGCGCCAGCCTGCACAACTGCATGTCGCCCCACGGCCCCGACGCCGATACCTTCGAGAAGGCTTCCAACGCCGAGCTTGCGCCTCACCATCAAGGCGATACCCTGGCGTTCATGTTCGAGAGCCGCTACGTCTATCATCCGACGGAGGCCGCGCTGAACGCCGAGATCCGCCAGCGCGACTACGTCGACGTCTGGTCGACCCTGCGTTCGCACTTCGATCCGAAGCAGCCTTGAGCGACGACGGACAGCCTTGAGCGACGACAAGCAGCGCTCAGGGCTGCGTCACCAAGACAAAGAACGGACGAGGCCCACGGGGCCTCGCCCCTGACGAAAGGACCCAACGACGATGAAACTCGCAACTCTGAAGAACGGCCGTGACGGCGAATTGATCGTAGTTTCCCGCGACCTGAGCCGGGCCGTACATGCCACCGACATCGCCGCCACCCTGCAGCAGGCGGTCGAGAACTGGGACAGCCTGGCACCCAAGCTGGAGCAGCGCTATGCCGAGCTCAACGACGGCAAGGCCGAGAGTGCCTTCGACCTGGACCAGGGCAAGCTGCACTCGCCGCTGCCGCGCAGCTACCACTGGGCCGACGGCTCCGCCTACCTCAACCACGTCAAGCTGGTGCGCCAGGCGCGCAACGCCGAGATGCCCGAAACCTTCTGGACCGATCCGCTGATGTACCAGGGCGGTGGCGACAAGTTCCTGGCGCCCACCGAGGACATCGAGGCGGTCAGCGAGGAGCACGGCATCGACTTCGAGGGCGAGATCGCAGTGATCACCGACGACGTGCCCATGGCAGTGACCCCGGAGCAGGCCACCGGCCATATCAAGCTGGTCATGCTGGTCAACGACGTCAGCCTGCGCGGCCTGATCCCCGGCGAGCTGGCCAAGGGCTTCGGCTTCTTCCAGGCCAAGCCGGCCTCCAGCTTCTCACCCATCGCCGTTACCCCGGACGAGCTGGGCGATGCCTGGCAGGACGGCAAGGTGCACCTGCCGCTGACCGTGCACTTCAACGGCGAGAAGTTCGGCGAGCCTGAAGCCGGCCCGGACATGATCTTCAGCTTCCCGCAGCTGGTGGCCCATGCCGCCAAGACCCGCTACCTGGGCGCCGGCGCCGTGATCGGCTCGGGCACCGTCTCAAACCCCGACCCCGACGGCGGCCCGGGAAAGCCGATCGCCGATGGCGGCGTGGGCTACAGCTGCCTGGCCGAGGTGCGCATGGTCGAGCAGATCCTGCACGGCCAGGCCAAGACTTCCTTCATGCGCTTCGGCGACCGGGTGCGCATCGAGATGTTCGACCGAGAGGGCAACAACATCTTCGGCACCATCGACCAGCAGGTGGTGAAGTACCAGCCCAAGTAAGCCAGCCCCAGCAGCCGCGGAGACAATACGATGACGACGCTATACGGCTATTTCCGCTCGTCGGCGGCCTACCGGGTGCGCATCGCCCTCAACCTGAAGGGCCTGGAATACGACCAGGCCCTGGTGAACCTGGTCAAGGGTGAGCAGCGCGGGCAGGAGCATCTCGCCCGCAACCCCCAGGGGCTGGTACCGGTGCTCAAGACCGATGACGGCATCCAGCTGACCCAGTCCCTGGCGATCTGTGAGTATCTGGAGGAGCGCTACCCCGAACCGCCGCTACTGCCGATCGATCCGGCGGATCGCGCCCGGGTCCGCGCCTTGGCGCAGCTGGTGGCGTGCGAGATCCACCCGCTCAACAACCTCAAGGTGCTCAAGTACCTGGTCCATGAGCTGAAGCTGGACGAGGAGGCCAAGCTGGCCTGGTATCGCCACTGGATCACCGAGGGTTTCACCGCCCTGGAAGCGATGCTGGCCCGCGAGGCTGGCACCGGCGACTTCTGCCACGGCGATACCCCAACCCTGGCCGACCTCTGCCTGGTGCCCCAGGTGTTCAACGCCGAGCGCTTCGAGTGCGACCTTTCCGCCTACCCGCGGATCCGGCGCATCACCAACAACTGCCGCGCGCTCGACGCCTTCCACCAGGCATCACCCGGGGAGCAGCCGGACGCGGGCTGAGTATCGGACTCGGGGGCGGGGGTGCCCACGCATCAACCAATCCGTTCGAGTTTCTCCTTGTGCGCCTGCCCCCGCGTCACGTAGTGGCTGGCGCTGGCCTGCAGCTTGGCCACGGCTTCCGGGGAAAGCTCCCTGACGACCTTGGCCGGGGCACCGACGATCAGTGAATTGTCCGGAAAACTCTTGCCCTCCGTGACCACGGCTCCGGCGGCGACCAGGCAGTTGCGCCCGATCACCGCGCCATTGAGAATGATCGCCTGGATACCGATCAGCGAGTTGGCGCCGATGGTGCAACCATGCAGCATGGCCTGATGGCCGACGGTGACCCCCTCGCCGACCTCGAGCGGATAGCCGGGGTCGGTGTGCAGTACCGCACATTCCTGAATATTGCTGTTCTCTCGGATCGTGATCGTCTCGTTGTCCCCGCGCAGCACGGCCTGGTACCAGACACTGACTCCCTTTTCCAGTACGACACGGCCGATAACATCGGCCGTATCCGCCACATAGGTCATTTCGTGGATGTCGGGCTCGTGGCCGTCATAGCGATAGATCGACATGGTAACTCCTGGTCGAGGGTCGATGAAAAACCCGTTGAGGCTGGGCAAAGCATGGCTGAAGGGCAGGAAGCATTCCACCGCCAACTGCACTATCATGAGCAGGCTAAGAATTCAGGTGCCCCAAGCTAAACCCACACCTGCGACATCGCTCTTCAAGGGAGATACGGGTGCTGAAGCTGACTTCCCCCGCTACCGTGGTGACCCTGGCTGCCCTGACCGCGCTAGGCCCGCTGGCCACCGACATGTACCTGCCCGCCATGCCCGCCATGGCGGCAGCGCTCGATACCGGTCCCGACCAGGTGCAGCTGACTCTGAGCCTGTACATGGCCGGCTTCGCCGCCGCACAGCTGTTCTGCGGCCCCTTCTCCGATCGCTTCGGCCGCAAGCCGGTGATGGTATTCGGCTTCAGCCTGTTCCTGCTGGCGAGCCTGCTGTGCGCCTTCGCCCCGAGCATCGAGTGGCTACTGGCAGGACGCTTTCTCCAGGCCCTGGGCGGCGCCACCGGGCCGGTGCTGGGTCGCGCCGCGGTTCGGGACATCTACGGTCCCATCGAGGCCGGGCGTGTCCTCTCCTATATGGCCAGTACCATGTCGCTGGCCCCGGCGCTGGCGCCTATTGTCGGTGCCGGGCTGCTGGTGTTCTTCGGCTGGCAGTCGATCTTCGTGCTGCTGGCGCTCTATGCCGCGGCGATGCTGCCGCTGCTGATCCTGGGGCTGCCCGAGACGCTGCCACCGGAACGCCGCCAGTCGATCCACCCGAAAGCCATCCTGGTCAACTTTCGCAGGCTGCTCGGCCAGCGCACCTTCATGGGCTATACCCTGACCAACGCGGCGGCTTTCTCGGGGCTGTTCGCCTACCTCTCGGGTTCGTCGTTCGTGTTGATCGACTTTCTCGGTGTTTCGCCCTTCCAGTACGGACTGTTTTTCACCTTGATCGTGGCCGGCTTCTTCATCGGCACTTTGTTCAGCGGCCGCTATAGCCACCGACTGGGGCGCGAGCGCCTGGTCGGCCTGGCCACGCTGATCTGTGCTGCGGGCGGGTGCCTGATGGCAGTGCTGGCGCTATCAGGAACGTTCGCCGCCTGGGCCGTGGTCGGTCCTCATGTGCTTTTCATGATCGGTGTCGGTGTGCTGATGCCGCAGACCATGTCGGGGGCGCTGGCGCGCAATCCGCACTGCGCCGGCGCAGCCTCGTCGCTCTTCGGCTTCCTGCAGATGACCATTGCTGCCGTGGTCGGCGGCGCGGTAGCCCAGCTGCATGACGGCACCTCGCTTACCATGGCGATCGTGGTGGCACTGGGGGGCCTGCTCTCCGTCGCCAGCTTCTTGGGCCTGGTCCGCCCCGCCGAGCGGGCCATGGCGGTGCAACAGGCACAGGAGCTGGAACATTGAGCCACTCCGCCCCACCCCCCCGTCTCGTCATCTTGCTGCTGGCCCTGGCCGGCTTCGCCAGCATGGCGTCCATGCGGGTCACCGACGCCATGCTCCCGGCCCTGTCGTACGCCTTCGAGCGCCCGGTGGCCGACGTGGCACAGAACATCACCCTCTTCGCCATCGCCTACGGCGTCATGCAGCTTGCCTACGGCCCACTGGGCGACCGCCATGGCACGCTTCGGGTCATCGGCCTGGCAACCGTGGCCTGCGCGGTTGGTGCGCTGGGTTCGGCGCTTTCCGGGTCGCTATCGATGCTGCTGGTGTTTCGCACCCTGACCGGCGCCACCGCCGCCGCGATTATTCCGCTCTCCATGGCCTGGGTCGGTGACAACGTGCCCTATGAGAGCCGCCAGGTAACCCTGGCCCACATGCTTTCGGGCGCGGTAATGGGACTGATCACCGGCCAGGTGGTGGGCGGCTTTCTCGCCGACACGCTGGGCTGGCAAGCCGCTTTCTTCCTGCTGACGCTACTGTTCCTGCTGGCCGGGGGGCTGCTGCTGACGATGCTCCATCGCCGCCCCGGCCTCTCCCCACCCAGGGCGGAACAGGGCGGGGTCGCCTTCGTGTCGCGGCTGCGCGGAATCCTGTTGATCGCCCGTGCTCGTCGCATCCTGGTGCTGGTGTTTCTCGAGGGGATTGCCGCCTTCGGTGCCCTGGCCTTCGTCGCCAGTCACCTCTATGAGCGGCTTGGCGTCTCGCTGACCCGGGCCGGGCTGATGGTGGCGCTGTTCGGGGTGGGGGGGCTGATCTTCGCCGCCCTGGCCAGGCCGCTGGTCAGGCGCCTTGGCGAGCCGGGCCTGGCCGCCGGTGGTGGCCTACTGATGGGGGCGGGCTTCATCGGACTGGCCCTGGCCCTGCAACCGATAGCGGCTGCGTCCTCGGCCTTTGCCGCCGGACTGGGCTTCTACATGATGCACAGCACCCTGCAGATCAATGCCACTCAGATGGCGCCCGCTGCCCGCGGCACCGCCATGGCGGTGTTCGCCGGCTGCCT
>SKVX01000527.1 GCA_007129225.1 Halomonas sp. | reverse complement strand
TCGTGCCTCAGAGGTCGTTGAACTTCTCGATCAGCTCGTCGTAGTGCGTGAGGCCCATGGGGTGACGCTCCATCTGGCGGCGCATGCGCTCCCAGGTGGCTTCACGGGCGGCTTCAGAAAAGCGCTCGCCGGCCTCGCCTTCCAGGCGGAAGACCTGCATGCCGTCGGCTTCCAGCTCTGCCAGCTGCTCCTCCGCCAGCACCTCGAAACGCTCGGCGCTTGCCCGCTCATGCTCGATGGCCACTTCCTGGAGGATCTGCTGTGCCTCTTCGCTCAGGCCGTTCCAGCTATCCAGGTTGAGGATGACGCCCATGTCGGTGGAGAAGAAGTCGGGGTCGATCCGGTAGTTGAGGAAGCGATCCCAGTTGAGGTCCTTGAGACCGATCTGGGTCCAGCCGGTGGCGTTGACCACGTTGCGCTCCAGCGCCGAGTAGACATCGGTGGTGGGAAGGCTGATCGGCTGGGCCCCCAGGTAGTCCTGGAAGAAGGCGTCGTAGACCGGGTTGCTGCGAAGCGTCATGCCGGACACGCTGAGGTTGCCGTCGTCGTCCAGGCGCGGTTCGTTGATCGTATAGAGGTTGTAGCTGACCCCACTGTCGAACCAGCCCAGGTAATAGGTGCCCATCTTCTCCTGGTGGATCTGGTTGAGCAGGTCGATACCGCCGTTCTCACGGGCATGGATGGCATTGGTGTTCGAGGCGACCAGGGCATCGCGCTCAGGCACGGTGCCGGCGTAGAAGCTGGCGGCGGTATAGGCCATGTCGACCACGCCGTTGCGTACGGCATCGGGCTGCTCGGAGAGGCCGATGACCTCGGGGCCGCCACGCACGTCGATCTGTACCACGCCTTCACCACGCTCATTCACCTTGTCCACGAATTCGAGGAAGCTCTGGGTGTAGATCAGCGAGGGGGGAAAGGCATGGACCGCGCTGATGCGATCGACCGCCACGGCGTGGGCCGAAGCGAGCATGGATGCCACGCCCAGGGTGGCCAGTAGTTGCTTGTTCATCGTTGTTCTCCTCGATGGGGTGGTGCACATGTTGCCGGTTGTTGTTGGAGGCTTGCGTCATGTGGCGCACAAGCCGGGCAAGGGCCTGGTATCACCCTCTTGAAATGATCGTTGCGCTGTCTGACGGTGGCTCGAGCCAGGGGTGTCGATGCGCATAGTCGGCCGCAAAGCGGGCGATCTCCGCCTGGTGCTGCCGGGTCATGTCGATATCGTCCCAGCCGTTGAGCAACTTGGTGCGCCAGGTGGGGGTGATAGTGAAGTCCACGCTCAGCGCGCCGATGTCGATGCGCTGCGCCTCCAGGTCGACGCGCAACGGGCCGGGTGCTTCCCCCAGGGCCTCGAGCAGCGACTCGGCGTCCTCTTCGCTGACGGTGGCCGGTAGCAGGCCGTTATTGACCGCATTGGACGAGAAGATGTCACCGAAGCTCGGCGCGATCACACAGCGAAAGCCATGGTCCACCAGTGCATAGACGGCGGCTTCGCGGCTGGAGCCGCCACCGAAGTTGCGCCGCGCCACCAGCACCTGGGCCTCCGCCGCCTCGGGGTGATTGAGGATGAAGGTCGGCTGCGGGTTACCGCTCTCGTCGTGGCGCAGGTCATGCAGCAGGAACTGGCCGTAGCCGATGCTGCGCGGCTCCTTCATGAAGCGTGCCGGGATCAGCTGGTCGGTATCCACGTTGGCCAGCGGCAGCGGGCAGGCCAGGGTGTCCAGAATCTTGATGGGTCTCATCGCAGTGCTCCCGTCACAGCTCGCGGATGTCGGCCAGGTGGCCGGCTACGGCGGCGGCGGCCACCATGGCCGGCGACATCAGGTGCGTTCTGGCCCCTGGTCCCTGGCGACCCTTGAAATTGCGGTTGGTGGTGGAAGCGCAACGCTCGCCGCTGGGCACCAGGTCGCCGTTCATGGCCACGCACATGGAGCAGCCCGATTCGCGCCACTCCAGGCCCGCCTCGCGAAAGATGGCGTCCAGTCCCTCGGCCTCCGCCTGCTTCTTCACCTGGGTGGAGCCGGGGGAGACGATGCCGGGCACCCGGCTGCGCCGGCCATGCAGCACCTCGGCTGCGGCGCGCAGGTCCTCGATGCGGGCATTGGTGCAGGAGCCGATGAAGACCCGGTCGATGGCGATGTCGGTGAGCTGCTGCCCTGGGCTCAGGCCCATGTACGCCAGGCTGTCGCGCATCTGGCGTACCTTGCCCTCGTCATTCAGGCTCGCAGGGTCGGGCACGCACTGGTCGATGGGCAGCGCCTCTTCCGGCGATACGCCCCAGGTCACGGTGGGTGCGATCTCGGTGGCGTCCAGGGTGATGTCCCGGTCGAAGCGGGCTCCGTCGTCGCTCTTCAGGGTCTGCCAATAGGCGACGGCCTGCTCCAGCGCCTCTCCTTCGGGGGCCCAGGGACGGCCCTTCAGATAGGCCAGGGTGGTGTCGTCCGGGGCGATCATGCCGCAGCGGGCGCCGCCCTCGATGGAGAGGTTGCACAGGGTCAGCCGCGCTTCCATGGAGAGGCCGCGGATGGCGCTGCCGGTATATTCGATGGCGTGGCCACGGGCGCCGTCGGCGCCCAGGCGAGCGATCCAGGTCAGGGCGATGTCCTTGGCGGTAATGCCAGGAGCCAGGGTGCCCTCAACGGTCAGGCGCATCTGCCTGGGGCGGCTCTGCCACAGGGTCTGGGTGGCCAGTACATGGGCCACCTCCGAGGCGCCGATGCCGAAGGCGATGCTGCCGAAGGCGCCGTGGGTGGAAGTATGGCTGTCGCCGCATACCATCAGCAGGCCAGGCAGGGTCAAACCCTGTTCGGGGCCCAGCACATGAACGATGCCCTGGCGAGGGTCGTCCAGGCCGAATAGGGTGATGCCGTGTTCGCGGGTGTTGTCCGCCAGTTGGTCGATCATGCCGCGGACCTTGGCATCGTCGATGTCGTCGAGGCTGCGGGTCAGGGTCGGCACGTAGTGATCGGCGACACCGAAGGTGAGGTCGGCGCGGGCCACGGGCAGACTGCGCTCACGCAACTTGTTGAAGGCGTGGAAGGAGCCTTCGTGGACGAAGTGGCGGTCGATCCACAGCAGGCTGTTGCCGTCTTCACTGCGATGGATCTCGTGGGCATCCCACACCTTGTCGAACAGGGTTGTTGGCATAGTCAGTTGGCTCGCCGAGGCCGGCATTCGGTGAATTTTTGTCAGTACTGAAATTCGAGTCCGTACGTTAAATACATCTAGCGCAGCTCCGTGCTGCAGGTCAAATGTATTTTTTTCTTTTCATTAAATGTATTAATTATAGTACCTTTGTTTTCGCCGCACGGCTAGGCTCTGCGGGAGCGTTTCGGCCGGGGTTGCTGGGCCTCGGGGGCCATGGGCTCCCAGTAGCGGGACTCCTCGTCGCCGGTGCGGTTGAGGTCGATCTGGATGCGATACCGGTCGGGTCGATAGAGCGCGTCCAGATGCTCCACGCCGCGTCCCTCCTGGTCATAGACCACCCGGGTCAGCGCGATGAGCGGTGACCCGACCGAGACATCGAGTGCGCTGGCCACGTCGTGGCTGGCCAGGGTGGCGGAGATGGTCTGCGAGGCGTGATCCACCAGTACCCCGCTACGCTCGAGCAGGGCGAACAGCGGCATGCTGGCGAGGTCGGCTTCGTTGTAGTGCAGGGCGATGTACTCGGGGACGTGGGTCACCAGGTAGGAGAAAGGCTTGTCGTCGGCCATGCGCACCCGGGTAGAGCGCTGCACGCGCTCACCCTCGCGCAGCCCCAGGCTTTCCCGCACCGGCTCCGGCGGCGTCACGTAGCAGAACTCCAGCAGCCTGACCCGCGATGCCTGGCTCATCTTGACCATGTTGGGCAGCAGGTTGGAGACGCTGGCGGTCATCACCGTGGCGTCAAGGGGCTGTTCCAGCACCACGGTGCCCAGGCCCGGCTTGCGGTCCACCATCCCGGTCTCCCGCAGTGCCTCCATGGCCCGCCGAACGGTGACCCGGGAGACCCCGTGCTGCTCGGCCAGCTTGTTCTCGCCGGGCAGCTTGCTGCCTGCGGGAAGGCGCCCGCTGAGAATCGCATCCTTGAGCAGCAGGAAGATGCGATGGGACTTGGTCCCGCCCACGGAGGTCGCATGCTTATTGTTCATTGCGCATATCCTGACTCGTTCCAAGAGACTTGACGCCGGCGGTCAAGTAGACATAGAAATGTATTATGCATAGTACAGCTTGATGTGCCATGCGAACGTTAACGATAGCAACCCGACGGAGAACAGCCCATGCCTGTCGTCCAGGTCAGCCTGATCCGGGGCTATTCCGGCGCACTCAAGCAGCAGCTCTGCGAGCGCCTGACCAAAGCGGTCAGCGCCAGCATTGCGGCGGATCCCGATGCCATCACGATATTTCTTCATGAGGTCGAGGCGGATGGCTACATGCGCGGCGGCCGCCCTCGGCAGCCCGGTACCGAGCGGGCGCAGCAGGAGGCGCCGGAGGCGTCGTCAGCCGAGTCACTGGTGAGGACCTTCCTGGCGGCCATGGAGGCGCGTGACCTGGAGCGAGCCTCCCGACTGCTGGCCGACGATTTCGTCATGCGCTTCCCCGGTAGCGCTCCCATGACCCGTCTGGCCGAGCTGGTTGAATGGGCCGGTGACCGTTATCGCTTCGTGGGCAAGCGGATCCATGCCTTCGACAGCTGCGACAAGGCCGACCACACGGTGGTGGTCTGCCACGGCGAGCTCCATGGCGAATGGCCGGATGGCACCCCCTTCGACGGCGTGCGCTTCATTGACCGCTTCGAGGTACGCAACGGCAAGCTGTTGCGCCAGGAGGTGTGGAACGACCTGGCGTTGGCGAGCCCGTAGGGCCTTGCGGCAGGCCTGCCTATTTTTCGACATTCAAGGAATTCTCTCGTCATGACCCTTACCAACAGTGGCTTGAAAGCGCAGCTCAACGCTCCCGACATCGTCGTCGCCCCCGGCGTCTATGACGCCCTGGGTGCGTCACTCGCCGAGCAGGCGGGCTTCGATACGGTCTACCTGTCCGGTGCCAGTCTCGCCTATACCCAGCTGGGGCGGCCCGATATCGGCCTGCTGAGCCTTACCGAGATCAGCGATGCCATGTCGCACATTCGCGAGCGGACCGACCTCTCGGTGGTGGTGGACTGCGATACCGGTTTCGGCAATGCCATGAACGTGATGCGCAGCGTGCGCATGCTGGAGCGCTCCGGCGCCAACGCGATCCAGCTCGAGGACCAGACCTATCCCAAGCGCTGCGGCCACCTGCGTGGCAAGACCCTGGTGCCCACCGCCGAGATGGTAGGCAAGCTGAAGGCGGCGCTGGATGCACGCCACAGCGACTGGACCCTGGTCATCGGCCGCACCGATGCGCTGGCCGTGGAAGGCATCGACGGTGCCATGCAGCGTGCCCGGGCCTACCGGGATGCCGGGGTCGACCTGCTGTTCATCGAAGGCATCCGCAGTGATACCGATATCGAGCGGATCATGACGGAGTTTCGAGGCCAGGTGCCGATCATGGCTAATATGGTGGAAGGGGGGGACACGCCGCTGCAGAACGCTGCCGCCCTGCAGGCCCAGGGCTTTTCGCTGGTGATCTTTCCCGGTGCCCTGGTACGTGCCGTGACCCACATGGCCAGCCAGTTTTTCGCGACCCTGCGACGCGACGGTACCACCGATGCCTTCCGCGACCGCATGCTCGACTTCGGTCAGCTCAACGAGTACCTCGGCACCCAGGCGATGCTGGAGCTGGGCCAGAAATACGAAGGCCATTGAAAGCCCGCAGGGCGCCGATGTCTCACCCAACCGTTGCTCAGGAGATGCTGCATGATTACCACCGACAAGACCGCCAAGGAGCTCTTCCATGAGGTCATGGCCAACCCCCAGCGTGTGCCCTTCGGGTTCGGCAACAAGGCGGTGCTGGTCAACGTCGATCCGCAGAAGGCCTATACCCGTACCGACCTGTTCAAGACCGCCTACGAGACCGACCCCAGGCAGCTCGATTACGTGAACCAGCTGGCCCGCTCGTTTCGTCAGCTAGGCTGGCCGGTGGTCTGGACCCATGTCGCCTTCCTCGAATCGGCGGAGGACGCCGGCGTATGGGGTACGCGAACCGATACCCCCGACTCGCTGCAGAACATCAAGTACGGCTCCGAGCGTGCCGAGTTCGACGAGCGGGTGGAGATCGAACCGCGCGATGTCGTCTACACCAAGCGCATGCCTTCGGCTTTCTTCGAGACCCCGCTGCAGTCGCTGCTGGTGTGGCATCAGGTCGACACGGTGATCGTCACCGGCGGTTCCACCTCCGGTTGCATTCGTGCCACCGCGGTGGACAGCCTTTCCCGTGGCTATCGCACCATCGTGCCCATGGAGTGCGTGGCCGACAAGCACGAGAGCTACCACTACGCCAACCTGACCGACCTGCACCTCAAGTATGCCGACGTGATGCCGGTGGCCGAGGTGCTGAGCTGGCTCGAATCGCGCAGTGCCGAGCGGGGTTGAGCCGGCCGGCTTGAGCAAAAGCGGTTGAGGCAGTATCGGAAGAGGCTGGATCGGAATCAGGAGTGTGCAGCATGAAGGAAACCCTTGGCGCCTATGACTACTGGCCCTACGAGAATCGCCCGAAGATCACCTGGCCGGGCGGGGCTCGGGTCGCCTTCTGGGTGGCACCCAATATCGAGTACTACGAGCTCGATCCGCCCCAGAACCCGCAGCGCAAGCCGTGGCCGACGCCGCATCCCTCGGTGCCCGGCTACAGCATCCGCGACT
>SKVX01000351.1 GCA_007129225.1 Halomonas sp. | reverse complement strand
GCCTCGGCAATGATCATCGGCCTGGTGCTGCTGGGCAATGCCCTGGAGCTACGCGCCAGGGGCCGCACCAGCGAAGCGCTCAAGCGGCTGCTCGACCTTCAGAGCCGAACGGCACGGGTGATCCGCGACGGTGACGAGCGGGAGCTGCCTATCGAAGCGGTACGACAGGACGACCACATCCGCGTACGCCCCGGCGAGCGCCTGCCGGTGGACGGCGTGGTGACCAGCGGCGCCAGCCATATCGACGAATCGATGCTTACCGGTGAGCCACTGCCGGTGGCCAAGCGCGAAGGCGACGAGGTCAATGCCGGCACCGTGAACGGCCGCGGCGGCCTCGTTTATCGTGCCACCCGCGTTGGCGCCGACACCCGCCTTGGCCAGATCACCGAGCAGGTGGCCCTGGCGCAGAACTCGCGTCCACCCATCGGCGAGCTGGCCGACAAGGTGTCGAGCGTTTTCGTGCCCACGGTCATGATCATTGCCGTGCTCACCGCACTGGCCTGGTTCAATGTCGGTGCCGAGCCGCGGATGATCCACATGCTGGTGACAGCCACCACCGTACTGATCATCGCCTGCCCCTGCGCCCTGGGCCTCGCCACGCCGATTTCCACCATGATCGGGGTGGGCAAGGCCGCCGAGCATGGCGTGCTGGTGCGAAGCGGTGAGGCACTGCAGACGGCCAGCCGCCTCACCACCCTGGTGGTGGACAAGACCGGCACCCTGACCGAGGGCAAGCCCCGCGTGACCGAGGCGCATTTGCTGGATGGCGACGAAGCCAAGCTCCTGGGCCTGGTGGCATCACTGGAACGCGGCTCCGAGCACCCGCTGGCCGCCGCCCTACTGGCTCACGCCGAGGAGCGTGCCAGGCAAACCGGCAACGAGCCGGAAATCAGCGACTTCGACAGCATCACCGGCGGCGGGGTGAAGGCCAAGGGCCCCCATGGGGAGCCACTGCTGCTGGGCAATGCGCGACTGCTCCGGGAGGCCGGTATCGAGCTGGCCCCAGGTGACGAGCTGGCCGCAGGACTGGAGCGCAAGGCACGCACCGTGGTCTATCTCGCCGTCGATGGGCGCCTGGCCGCCCTGTTCGGCATCAGCGACCCGCTGCGGGCCGATACCGTGGCAGCGGTGAAACGGCTTCAGGCGGACGGTCTCAAGGTGGTCATGCTCACCGGCGACAACGAGCACACCGCCGCGGCCATCGCCCGCGAGGTGGGTATCGACGATTTCCGTGCGGGGTTGCTGCCCGAGGACAAGCACGCCGAGATCGAGCGTTTGCAGCAGGCCGGGGAAATCGTCGGCATGGTGGGCGACGGCATCAACGACGCCCCGGCCCTGGCCCGGGCCAACGTGGGCTTCGCCATCGGCCAGGGCACCGATGTCGCCATCGAGAGCGCCGGCATCACGCTGATGCGCAGCTCCCTGCACGGCATCGCCGACGCCATCGAGATCAGCCGCATGACCCTGCGCAACATCAAGCAGAACCTGGTGGGCGCCTTCGGCTACAACACCCTGTGCATACCCATCGCCGCCGGCGTGCTCTACCCTTTCACCGGCATGCTGCTGTCGCCGATGATCGCCGGGGCGGCCATGTCGCTCTCCTCGATCACGGTGGTGAGCAACGCCAACCGGCTAAGGCTGCTCAAGACCCGCGGCGATATACGCTCCGGACGCCAGGCAGCCCCTGCCGAGACAGAGGAGGCACTGTCATGAGCTGGATCGTCAATCTCGCCGGCCTGGCACTGATCGCCGCCATCGTCTGGTGGTTCTGGTGGCGCCGCTGAGCCTGGCCCACCGGTATGCCGAAGGGCAGCTGCTAAGCTGAAAGAATATAGCCGCAGGAGAGAACGCCATGCCCAGACTCAACGGCGTGCTCGAGACCGCGCTCTACGTTGACGACATGGATCGAGCACGGGTCTTTTTCGAAGGCGTGATGGGCCTTGAGCCCTTCAACGCAGACCATCGCTTCACCGCCTACGATGCCGGCGCGGGATCGGTACTGCTGCTGTTCCTGCAGGGGGAGACGCTGGAAACCGTGGTATTGCCCAACGACATGGGCACCATCCCGCCCCATGACGGCAAGGGCCGGGTGCACCTCGCCTTCGCCATCGCCGGTGAGGAACTAGCCGCCTGGGAACGCCAGCTGGACGACCACGGGGTGGCCATCGAGGGCCGCACCCACTGGCCCCGCGGCGGCGAAAGCCTCTATTTCCGCGACCCGGACGGGCACCTGATCGAGCTGGCCACTCCCGGCGTCTGGCCCAACTACTGACAAACGCCATGGCCCCCGAAAAGTCGGCGAGCGCAGCCCCTTTTCAGCTCACGCCCATATAGCGGCCGGGCTTGTGATTCAGCGCAATGATCAGGTTGAGCGCCACCGCCCCCAACACCGAGAGTCCCACCCGGTCGGCCGGCAGCACCAGCAGGGCGACGAGCATGATCAAACCGTCGATGCCGAGCTGCACGTAGCCGGCACGCAGGCCGTAGCGCGCCTGCAGGTAGAGGGCCAGGATGTTGATGCCGCCGAGGCTGGTGCGGTGGCGAAACAGCACCAGCATGCCGATACCGATCAGGCTTCCCCCCATCAGCGAGGCATAGAGCGGGTTGAGGCTATCGAAGGTGACCCACTTGCCGGTGAGCTCCGAGAACAGCGAGACGAGGGCGATGGCAACGAAGGTGCGCAGGGTGAAGGACCAGCCCATGCGTTTCACGGCCAGGTAGTAGAACGGCAGGTTGATCAGGAAGAACCATACCCCGAAGCGCCAGCCGGTCGCGTACTGCAGCAGGAAGGCCATGCCGGCGGTGCTGCCGGTCAGCAGCAGCGCCTGGGTATAGAAGGCCACGCCCAGCGCCACGAACAGTGTGCCCACCAGCATGGCCATCACGTCCTCATAGGGGCGATGGGGGTCGGTCGATAGATCTTGTGGATCCATTCACGGATTCCTTGGTGATGAGGGCGGCAGGGGCCGGATTCTAGCGAGAATGGCCAGCGGTTTCATTGACCTCGCTCACCGGACCGGGAATCGCGCCTGTCAGCCACCGAATGGCTCGGCGTACTCCACCATCAGCTGCAGCGACTCTCGCCCCTTCCAGCGGTTACGGCTGAGACGATAGGCACAGCGCAGCCGATCGCCCAAGCCAAAGGCCGGCAGCTCTCCCGGGGTCAAGGCGCGAAACCAGATCGCCCGCAGGCTCGCCGCCCCCGCCGAGAGTGTCATCATGAGGTGGCTACCGTCGGCGCCCACCGGCCTGAGCGCCTCCACCAGGAAGTCGCCCTCGAACAGAGGCGCATCGAACTCCCGCCCGTAGGGCCCCAGCCGCTCCAGTTCGTCCAGCGTCGACAGGTCGAACTGGGCCGGCAGCAGTTCTCCGTCGGTGAGCACGTGAGGAAAGAGCTCGATCGTACCCAGCTGTTCGCCCACTGCCTGCAGGAAGGCCGTGCGAAAGGCGTCGAACCGGTCCACCGGCACGCCGACCCCCGCCGCGCCACGATGCCCGCCGAAGCGGGGCAGCGTCTCGGGGGCGAGCTCGAAGGTGCGCTGCAGGGCGTCGCGCAGGTGCAGCGCCTCGATGGAGCGACCCGAGCCGGTGAGCATGCCGGGTGCCGCCGCCGGGGTCATCACCAGGGCGGGCCGGCCATAGGCCTGGACCAGCCGCGAGGCAACGATGCCCTGAACGCCGGGGTGACCGCCTTCCAGAAACACCACAATGGCCGGCTGGTTGGCGGAAAGCTGCGGCAGCGCCAGCAGCCGCGCCTGCTCGGTCATGTCGGCCTCGATGGCCTTTCGCGACTGGTTGTCCTGATCCAGCGTGTCCAGGTGGCGGGTCGCCGTGCCGTCATCGGCGGCAAGCATGAAGTGCAGTGCCGCGTAGGGGTCGTCGAGGCGCGAACGGGCGTTGATCCGTGGCCCCATCTGGAAGGCCAGGGTCTCGGCGGTGAAGGGTGTGCTGTCCTCCCCCAGCCGGGCCGCCATGGCACGCCAGCAAGCCGCCTCCATGCGGTTGATCAGCGTCAGCCCATGACTGACCACCGCGCGATTGGCGGGGCTCGCCCCCAGGGAGACACAGTCCGCCACGGTGCCCAGCGCCACGTAGGAGAGCCAGGGCGATAGCTTGGGCGTGGCGGCAGGCAGCGCACCCCACTCGATCAGCACCTGGCGCGCCAGGGACATCACCAGCCAGGCCACCATGCAGCCGGCAATGGTGGTATCGGGATAGTCGCAGTCGTCGCGCGTCGGGTTGACGACGGCATGGGCCGACGACGGTGGCCCCTCCACCGGCAGGGCGTGATGATCGCTGACCACCACGTCGATGCCGGCCGCCTTGAGTCGGGCGATGCGCGGCTCGTCGGAGCTGCCGCAGTCGGCGGTGATCACCAGGCTCGGCCGCGGTTTCAGCGACAGGGTGCGCTCCACCAGCGGCAGGCTGATGCCGTAGCCGTCGTGGATCCGGTGGCCGATCAGGCTGTGCAGGCGCGCTTCGGGCACGCCGAACAGCTCGACCAGGGTGCGCCGGATCACCACGTGGGAGGTAATCCCGTCGACGTCGTAGTCGGTGAGGATGCCGATATGCTCGCCTTCAACCACGGCCTGGGCGATTCGCTCCGCGGCACGGCGACCGTCGGCAAGGCGCTCCGGGTGCTCGAGGTAGCGCAGGCTGGGCTGGATCAGCGGCGCCAGCTCACCCTTGTAATTGGCCAGGCGACCGGCCAGCACGCGGGCCTGCAGCTCGGTCAGTCCCTCGGCCCGGACGCGGGCATAGAGCGCCTCGTTGCGCGGGCGCGGCAGCAGCCGTGGCTTGAGTCGGGCGTGCAGGTCGGGGGGCGCAATCACGTCCAAGCGTGGCTCCTGTATATCGCAGCAAGGGGACTTTGAGCGCATACCACATCAGACCGAATCGCGGCATGGCTCAGGGCTGGCATCCATGGCGAGGGGCGCCGGGGACGGTCGTAGAGGAGGCGCTTTAGCACCGCTCGGAGCCTGCCGGCGACAGCTCTACGAGGAGGCGCTGCAGCACCGCTCGGGGCTGATCCGGCGAAAGGCCTGTTCGGGGGCGCTGTAAATACTTCCCTGTACGCTACTTTTTCCTTCCCTGGAAAAAGACCCCCTCCAGGCCTTTCCCCGGCGTCCCTCGCCTCCAGGTTCGGCTATTGCTTTACCGCCGGTTTTCCACCACGAACTTCTGCACCTCGGCCAGCTCTGCCGGCAGCACCGTGTAGCGCTCCTCCCGCTCCAGCAGGTCGTCCATATGCGGCGGCAGCGGCACCCCGGGGAAGCCGGCCTTGACCACCGCCTCGGCGAACTTGGCCGGATGGGCCGTGGCCAGAGTGATCATCGGCGTGGCGGCATCGACCCGGGCACGCTCGGCGGCGCGGTAGCCGGTGGCGGTATGCGGGTCGAGGACCTCCTTGGTGCGGTGATGCGCTTCGCGGATCACTTCGAGGATGGTGGCATCGTCGACGCTGTGGCTGGCAAACAGCTTGCGCAGCCTGGCCAGCGGCGCATCGGCCAGCGCCGTGGGTTCGGACTGGAAGCGCTCGAGCAGGCCCCGCACGGCATCGCCGTCACGCTCGTAGGCTTCGAACAGCAGCCGTTCGAAGTTGGACGACACCACGATATCCATGGAGGGTGCCAGGGTCGCCACCAGCTCCTGCTTGGAGAAGTCGTTGGCTGACAGCGTGCGGTGCAGGATGTCGTTGGCGTTGGTGGCGATGATGAACTGCTTGACCGGCAGGCCCATGCGGTAGGCCATGTAGCCGGCGAAGACGTTGCCGAAGTTGGCCGACGGCACGCAGAAGCTCACCTGGCGATGCGGCGCACCCAGTGCCACGCCGGCGGCCACGTAGTAGACGATCTGGGCCATGATGCGCGCCCAGTTGATCGAGTTCACCGCCACCAGCCGGGTGCCTTTCAGGAAGCTCTGGTTGGCGAAGCTCGCCTTGACCATGGCCTGGGCGTCGTCGAAATTGCCCTCGATGGCGACGTTGAAGACGTTGTCGGCCAGCACCGAGGTCATCTGGCGACGCTGCACCTCGGAGACCCGTTTGTGCGGATGCAGGATGAAGATGTCGAGGTTGTCGCAGTGGCGACAGCCCTCGATGGCCGCCGAGCCGGTGTCGCCGGAGGTGGCGCCCATGATCACGGCCCGCTCGCCGCGCTTGGCCAGGAAGTGGTCGAGCAGCCTGCCGAGCAGCTGCAGGGCGACGTCCTTGAAGGCTAGCGTGGGACCATGGAACAGCTCGAGCAGGAAGTGGTTGGCGTCGAGCTGGTTGAGCGGCACCACGGCATCGTGGCTGAAGGTGGCGTAGGCGTCGCGAACGATGCCGCGGAACGTCTCGTCGTCGATCTCGCCGTTGACGTAGGGCTGCATCACGCGAAAGGCGATCTCCGCATAGGAGAGCCCGGCCATGTCGGCCAGCGCCTCCCGGGAGAGCTGTGGCACCGTTTCCGGTACGTAGAGGCCGCCGTCACTGGCCATGCCGGTGAGCACGACCTCTTCAAAGGAGAGCGCGGGCGCCTGCCCGCGGGTGCTGATGTAGCGCATGACGTTATTCCTGCTCGTCCAGCGATTCCACACGAATCCGCGTTACCGGCCCGGCAATGTCGGCCATGGATTCGATATGGCGGATCGCCTCGTTCATGTTCTTTTCGCGGGTGCGATGGGTCAGCAGAATGATCGGCACCAGTTCGCCTTCGGTGGCCTCCTTCTGCACCAGCGCCTCGATGGAGATGCCCTGCTCGGCGAGGATGGTCGCCACCCGTGCCAGCACGCCG
>SKVX01000011.1 GCA_007129225.1 Halomonas sp. | reverse complement strand
GAATCTGGTTGGTGACGTTCTCCATGACCAATGGCTGCAGCGCCGGGTCCTTGTTGGAGTTGGCGTGGGAGCAGTCGATCATGATGTTGGGCTTGATGCCGGCCTTGCGCAGCTCCTGCTCTGCCAGCGCGACGCTGACGCTGTCGTAGTTGGGCTTGCCGTTGCCGCCGCGCAGCACCACGTGGGCATAGGCGTTGCCGCGGGTGCGGATGATCGACACCTGACCGCTCTGGTTGATGCCCAGGAAATTGTGGGGATGCGCCACCGACTGCAGGGCATTGACGGCAACGTCAAGGCTGCCGTCGGTGCCGTTCTTGAACCCGACCGGGCTTGAAAGGCCGGAGGACATCTCCCGGTGGGTCTGGGATTCGGTGGTGCGCGCGCCGATCGCCGACCAGCTGATGCAGTCCTGCAGGTACTGGGGGGAAATGGGATCGAGTGCCTCGGTGGCCAGTGGCAGGCCTATCTCGGAGAGCTCCACCAGCAACCGGCGAGCGATATGCAGCCCTTCCTCGATCTCGAATGAGCCATTAAGGTGCGGGTCGTTGATCAAGCCCTTCCAGCCGACGGTGGTGCGGGGCTTCTCGAAGTAGACCCGCATCACCACGTAGAGGCTGTCCTTCACCTCGTCGGCCAGGCGGCGCAAGCGACGTGCATAATCGAGGGCGGCATCGACGTCGTGGATGGAGCAGGGCCCGATCACCACCAGCAGCCTGGGATCGGTGCCATCGAGAATGTTCTGGATGGTCCGGCGCCCCTCGATGACCGTTCTTTCGGCGATTTCGCCGAGCGGTATTTCATTCTTGAGGGCTTCGGGGGTGATCAGAACGTCCTGGGAAAGAACGTTGAGGTTGCTGACCTGCTGATCTGACATTTCGCTACCTGTATCGTGATGCGTTGAAGGCTGGGAGGATGATCTACTATACACCCGCGGAGAGGGAAAATAGCAATTGTGGCAGGAACCCTGGGTCACGGGGACTGTCTGAAAGCCGGCGCATGGCAGCCGGCTTGATGCGCGGCCAATAAACAGGAACACTTGCCGTTTCGATGGGGAAACATTCCAGGGACACTCAGCTGCCAACAGGCACCAGGTTTACACCATGCATGCAGAATCCATCACGATATTACGTTTATCCGTTAGTCAGCAGGCTCTCTCCCGGTCGGGGGGGGCGTGAATGGGCAGCCGAGAGACCGACCAACAGCTCGTGGAACGAGCCCAGCAGGGCGATACACGTGCTTTCGACCTGCTGGTAAGGAAGTATCAGCACAAGATCATCGGGCTGATCGGACGCTACGTCCAGGATCACAGTGAAGTGCAGGATGTGGCTCAGGAGGCTTTCATCAAGGCGTACCGGGCACTTGGCAAGTTTCGTGCTGAGAGCGCCTTCTATACCTGGATGTATCGGATTGCCATCAATACCGCCAAGAATCATCTGGTTTCCAAGGGGCGCCGCCCGCCGGGCAGCGACCTCGATATCGTCGATGCCGAGATTCTCGACCACAGCGGGCGCCTTGCCGATATCGAGACGCCGGAGGCCTCCCTGGCGCGGGACCAGCTCGAGTCCGCTGTCTTCGAAGCCATCGAGAACCTTCCCGAAGACCTGCGTACGGCGATTACCCTGCGGGAGCTGGACGGGCTCTCCTATGAGGATATCGCTCATATCATGCAGTGCCCGGTCGGGACGGTGCGGTCGCGTATCTTTCGTGCCCGCGAGGCGGTAGATCAGCATATCCAACCTTTCGTGACCACTGCGCGGACCCGGGAATCGATGATCGAGTGAGAAAATCCGAAGGATTTTGCGCTGGCGCTGAACTGTCTGGCGCCGCTGGCGTCAGATGCAGTGATTGTTACGTTACAACGCTTTCACGTGTACGTGGGCCAGTCGGTATTTCCGGTACGGTGTGACGGAAAATGCCGAATATCATTGAACGCAAGGCAGGGTGCCTTGACAGTGTGGGGGTGTGAGAATGAGTCAGAACGCACGGGAATCGCTTTCTGCCCTGATGGACAACGAAGGTGATGATCTCGAGCTACGTCGGGCGCTGAAGTCCCTGGAGGACGACCCCGATGCGGCTGATGCCTGGCGACGCTATCACCTGATGCGTAGCCTGATGCGCCGGGATCATGACATCGATGTCAGCAAGGATCTTTCGGCGGGTATCATGGCCCGCATTGAAGCCGAGCCGGTACCGGCCCTGGAATCCACGCCCTCGGTGACACGGCGTTCTCCCTCCCTGGCTCGCGGTGCCGGAATTGCCGCTGCCGTTTCGCTGATGGTAATTACCGGGGTGCAGTTCTATAACGGCAGCGACTTTGCCAGCACCGGTGATGCGCCGGTCGCCGGGACCGAAACCCGTGCCAATTCGGAGCAACCTCAGCGAAGCCTCGCGAGTCAGGCAGGGGGCCAGGGCGCGCCCCTGTTTTCGCCGGCGGCCTCCGGCGGTCAGGCGGGGGTGATGCCCGTGGGAGCCAGTTTCGACAATCCCCTTTTCCTGTCTCCGCAATCCCGGCAGCCCGCGAGTTCCGACCAGGAGCAGGCAAGGCTGTTGCAGTCCTACCTCGATCGACACTCAGAAGGTGCCGCCTACCGCAGCGGTGATGTCTGGATGCCGCTACTGCGCGCTTCCGGTAGCGAGACGCTGGGGCAGCGATGATGAGGGCCGGGCGTACCCTGTTTCGCCTGGCGGTACTCTGCGGCATCGGTGGCCTGGTCGTCTCGCTGCCGCTGGCCGCTGATACGCCGGCAAGTGGCGAGACAGCAAGCGAGCAGTTCGATTGTCGTCAGCTATCCGACTGGGATGCGCCGGAGTCGGCCATCGACTGGTATGAACGTAGCCTGTGGGCCAACCACTGCTATATCTTCCAGGCACGGGCGGTGCGTATCGGCATCGATGGTGTCAGGACACTGGCGCTCTCCCACGATATTCAGGACGGCGTCGAACGGGAAGTGGCGCGCTTCCTCGATGGTCCGCAGGTCTTCTTCGAGCGCCGTGGGCGCATCGGAAGGCTGGGCTGGGCCGATGGCGAGGAAGAAGCCTCTGCCTCGCCGGCCGGGGTGGCCAGGCATCTCGACCAGTTCTATCGGCTTGGCTTGGGAAGCGGCGAGCGGATCGCCAATCGCCCCGCCGTTCGCCTGGACATCGAGCCTCTCGACGGGCTGCGTTTCGGTCAGCGAGTCTGGCTCGACTCCACCACAGCACTCCCCTTGAAGCGTGAACTCCTCGACGATCGCGGTCGAGTGGTCGAAACCTTCCAGATTACCGAACTCCAGGCGCCGCAGCTCCATGACGGTAGCGTCTTTCTCGATGAGCTTCGCTCACCTCCCCCGCAGCCCTGGCGTCCCGAATGGCTACCGGAAGGGTTCGTCGGCCAGCCGGTGGATACGCGTAGCGAGCGTCATGGCGAGGAAGTGGGGCACCGCATCTATAGCGACGGCCTTTCTACCCTGAGCCTGTTCGTCGAAGCGATCGAGGAGGGGCGGGAGCGGCTCATTCCCGGCCTTCATCGATTGGGTATTTCGCTTGCCGTGGTGCGCCATCTGACAGTGGGTGAGCAGCCCATGCAGGTGGTGGTGATGGGGGAGTTGCCGCCCCGCGTGCTGGCCCAGGTGGCTGATAGCCTGGTCTGGGAGGGTGCCACCAGTGATGATTGACTGGGAAAAGGCGGATAACAACAGCTGACATGTGAAACATACGCAATGACGCAGGAGTTTTTCATGAGACCAATGACCCGATCTTTTCCGCTGTGGGCGCTTCTGTTGGCCCTGCTTCTCCCCTGGCAGGCGGCCCATGCCCGCGACCTGCCCGACTTTGCCAGTCTGGTCGAGCAGGCTGCACCGGGGGTGGTCAATATTTCCACCACGCGAACGGTGGAGCGTGCTCCAGCATTCGAGGGCTTCGGTGGGCAGGACATTCCAGATATCTTCCGCCACTTCTTTGGTGATCGCTTCCCTGGAGACCCCGGTGGACCGCCAGGTCGCAGTCCCGGGCAGGGACAGGAGCGCCAGTCGCTGGGCTCCGGCTTTATCATCAGCTCTGATGGCTACATCCTCACCAATGCCCATGTGGTCGAGGGGGCTGATGAGATACTGGTCCGGCTGGCTGATCGTCGTGAAATGGAGGCCGAGCTGATCGGCTCCGACCCGCAGACCGATGTTGCGGTGCTCAAGGTGGATGCCGAGGACTTGCCGACACTGCCGACCGGAGATTCCGATACGCTCAGGGTGGGCGAGTGGGTGGCCGCTATCGGTTCCCCCTTCGGCTTCGACCACTCGGTGACCGCCGGCATCATCAGTGCGATCAACCGCACCCTGCCGCGGGATGCCTACGTCCCCTTCATCCAGACCGATGTTGCCATCAACCCAGGCAACTCGGGCGGTCCGCTCTTTAACCTCGACGGTGAAGTGGTCGGTATCAATGCCCAGATATTCACCCGCAGCGGCGGCTTCATGGGCCTCTCCTTTGCGATACCCATCAACGTGGCCATGGATGTGGCCAGCCAGCTGCGTGACGACGGGCGTGTAAGCCGTGGCTGGCTCGGGGTGATGATCCAGCCGGTCTCGCGAGATCTGGCCGAGTCCTTCGGCATGGAGAGTGCCAGTGGCGCGCTGATCGCCGACCTGGACCCGGAGGGGCCGGCGGCCGAGGGCGGCGTTCGGGCAGGTGACATCATTCTCGAGGTCGACGGCGAGGAGGTCGAGCGCTCGCGCAACCTGCCGCGGCTGATCGGTCGCGTCTCGCCTGGCAGCGAGGTGGAGCTGACCATCATGCGTGACGGCCAGCGTGAGCAGATCACCGTGACCATCGGCGACTGGCCGGACAGCGATGACCCGCGTGCCGACGCCCGTGACGAACGCAGTGCCCAGGCACGGCTGGGGATCGCGGTCAGTGAGCTCGATGATGCCGAGCGCGAGCGCCTTGGGGTCGAGGCCGGTGTCATGGTGCGTGAGGTTGAGCCCCAGGGGGCAGCGGCCCGGGCCGGGATTCGCCGCGGCGATGTCATCGTCAGCATCGATCATCACGCCGTGGAGAGTGGCTCGCAGCTGCTGGAACTGGTCGATAATCTTCCGACGGACCGTGCCGTACCGGTACGACTCTATCGCGAAGGGCGCTCCCTGTTCGTCGCCCTGAGGCTGGGCCAGGACTGATACGCCAGCGGCACCCTGTGAACGCGTGTACCCTTTAGGCGCCTCTCATCTCCCGATGGGGGGCGCCCTCGTTCCCGGCAGTGGTCCACGGCTTCGCTGTCCAACCCCCCGCCATGCCGGTACAATACCCGCCATTGAATTCATTCGACGTGAACGGGGCGCGGACGAACCGGCCGCCTCTGGGCACGTGACGAACACCGGATTGGGCTAGATGAGCAACGACGCAAGCAACGAAAAGCTTAAGTATATTCGGAATTTCTCGATTATTGCCCACATCGATCATGGCAAGTCGACCCTGGCGGATCGCCTGATCCAGAGCTGTGGCGGGCTCACCGAGCGCGAGCTCAAGGAGCAGGTGCTCGATTCGATGGACCTCGAGCGTGAGCGGGGCATCACGATCAAGGCCCAATCGGTGACGCTGGACTACCAGGCCGATGACGGCAACACCTATCAGCTGAACTTCATCGACACGCCGGGACACGTGGACTTCTCCTATGAGGTCTCGCGTTCGCTCTACGCCTGCGAAGGAGCGCTGCTGGTGGTCGATGCGGCCCAGGGCGTCGAGGCGCAGTCGGTGGCCAACTGCTATACCGCCATCGAGCAGGGTCTCGAGGTGCTGCCGGTGCTCAACAAGATGGATCTGCCCCAGGCCGATCCCGACAAGGTGGCCCATGAGATCGAGGAGATCATTGGCCTGGATGCCACCGATGCCTGCCAGGTCTCTGCCAAGAGTGGTCTGGGCATCGATGGGCTGCTCGAGCGCCTGGTGCGAGACATTCCACCACCCAAGGGCGACCGGGAAGCACCGCTCCAGGCGCTGATCATCGACTCCTGGTTCGACAACTACCTGGGCGTCGTCTCTCTGGTTCGTGTCTTCGACGGCACCCTCAAGAAGGGCCAGAAGATCCGCATCAAGTCCACCGGTCGTGACTGGCAGGCCAACGAGGTGGGGATCTTCACCCCGTCGCGCAAGGAGACCGGCATCCTGCGTGCCGGCGAGGTGGGCTTCGTGGTGGCCGGAATCAAGGAGATCCAGGGTGCGCCAGTGGGGGATACCATCACCCATGCCAAGACCCCGGACGTGGAGCGCCTCCCGGGCTTCCAGAAGGTCAAGCCCCAGGTCTATGCCGGCATGTTCCCGGTCGGCGCCGACGACTATGAGGACTTCCGCGACGCGCTGGAGAAGCTCGCGCTCAATGATGCCTCGCTGGAGTACGAGCCCGAGAATTCCGATGCCCTGGGCTTCGGTTTCCGGGTCGGCTTCCTTGGCACCCTGCACATGGAGATCGTCCAGGAGCGCCTCGAGCGCGAGTACAACCTGGACCTGCTCACCACGGCGCCCACCGTGGTCTACGAGCTGGCGATGAAGAATGGCGACGTCAAGTACGTTTCCAACCCCTCCAAGCTGCCGGACATGGCCGATGTCGAGGAGATGCGTGAGCCCATCGTGCGTGCCAGCATCCTTGTGCCCCAGGAGTTCGTCGGCAACGTGATCATGGAGTGCGAGAACCGCCGTGGCACCCAGCGCGACATGCAGTTCCTGGGCAGCCAGATCCAACTGGTCTATGAGCTGCCCATGAGCGAGGTGGTGATGGACTTCTTCGATCGATTAAAATCCATCTCCAAGGGCTAT
>SKVX01000407.1 GCA_007129225.1 Halomonas sp. | reverse complement strand
GCTGATCGATGAAATGACCCTCGCTGGCGGTTGATGCGTGGTATCAGCAAAGGCGCGGTGCGGACAGGGAGAGGCTGAGGTGTCTGTGCGATAGTCTTTTGCGAAAGTCTTGCGAGGCGCCGCCGAGAGTGGCGGGGCCGCTCAGGCATCCTCCTCGAAGCGGGCATCGAACAGGGCCTCCAGTGCATCGAGTACCTGTTCGGCGTCCTTGCCCTCGGCGCTCACCGTCAGCTCCGTGCCGCATGGGGCGCCGAGCATCAGGAGCGACATGATATTGCAGGCATCGGCATCCTGGCCGCCACGGCTGACGGTGACGCGAGCCTGGAAGGGTTGGCAGCACTTGACCAGTTTGGTGGCCGCTCGGGCATGCAGGCCACGCTTGTTGGTCAAGACGAACTTGCGGCTGGCCACGCTTACGGCTCCTTGCATTCAGGCTTTCCCGGCGCGTCCTGTGGTGAAGGTGAAACCGGTGTATGAATACCGAGCTCACGGTGGCGCAGGCGAACGTCGGGCTGCTGCTCGGCCAGATGGTGTGCGAGCCGCTCGGCGAGGTAAACCGAGCGGTGCTGTCCACCGGTGCAGCCGATGGCGACGGTGAGGTAGCTTCGATGGCTGCTGCGGTAGGCGGGGAGCCAGCGCTCCATCCAGCCGATGATGTCGTCAAGCATCTCGCCCACCAGCGGGTACTGTTCCAGAAAGGCAACGATACTGGGCTCGCGGCCGGTGGCGGAGCGTAGTCTCGGGTCCCAGTAAGGGTTTGGCAGGCAGCGAGCGTCGAAGACGATGTCGGCATCCAGCGGCACACCACCCTTGAAGCCGAATGACTCCACGGTCAGGGTCAACTGGTCGGGCCGGTGGCTGGCGACCTGATCGGTGATTCGGCCTCGCAGGTCGTGAACCGACAGCCGGGAGGTATCGATGATCAGGTCAGCCAGGTTGCGAATGTCGCTCAGGGTGTCGTCTTCCGACTCGATCGCCTCTCCCAGCGTCATGTCGCTGCCGCGGGTCATCGGATGGCGTCGCCGCGTGGCGGAGTAGCGCTCGATCAGGATTCTTGCGTCCGTGGTGAGGTAAATCACCTGGCAATCGATCTTGCGCGAGCGAAGCTCCTCGAGTAGCCGGGGAAAGCGCTCCAGGGCGTGGGGCAGGTTGCGGGAGTCGATACTGACGGCAATGGAGGACTGGCCGGATGGGCCGCTGGGCAGTTCCTCCACCAACGATCCCAGCAGCATCGCCGGAAAGTTGTCGATGGCGTAGAACCCCAGGTCTTCGAGCGCCTGCAGTGCGATCGACTTGCCGGAGCCGGAACGGCCACTGATGATCACGAGCTGCATGCGGGTCTCCTGGTTGGCTGGCCGGGCGGCCCGGGGAGAGTCAGGGCGGCGACTGTCGTCGAATTGCCTCGATGAGCCGCTCGTGGAGCTCACGCTGGCTATTGCTCTTGCGCAGTGCCAGACGCGTATCGGCATCGTTCATGATGCTGGCCACCTGGCTGAGTAGTGCCAGGTGGGTATCGTCTGCCTCTTCCGGCACCAGCAGCACGAAGATCAGGTCGACCGGCTCTCCGTCGATGGCGTCGAAATCGATGGGCTCCGCCAGCTTCAGGAAGGCTGCGACCGGACTCTGGCAGTGGGGGCTTCTGGCATGGGGAATGGCCACCCCGTTGCCGATGCCCGTGCTGCCCAGGCGCTCTCTGCCGATGAGGCGGGAAAAGACTTCCTGGCTGTCGAGGCTCGGCGTGTTCTGGGCGATGAAGGTGCTGAAGAACTCCAGCACCCGTTTCTTGCTGCCACCGGGCACGCCGTAGAGGGCGCGCTCGGGGGGCAGGATGGCTTCCAGTGTCATGGCAATCAGCGAATGCCGGCGCCCTGGGCGCGGGCCTGGGCCTTTTCCTTGTGCTTGACCAGTTGACGGTCGAGCTTGTCGGTCAATGCGTCAATAGCGGCGTACATGTCGGGATCGGTGGCTTCGGCATGAAGGTCTGCGCCGGCGGCATGCAGGGTACAGGCGGCCAGTTGACGCTCTTTCTCTACCGAAAGCGTGACCTGAACATTGGTGATGTTGTCGTAGTGGCGCTGCACGCGGGTCAGTTTTTCGCTGACGTAGTCACGCAGGGCATCGGTCAGTTCCACATGGTGGCCGGTAATATTGACTTGCATGACAGGCTCCTTCGTCCTTCGAGTGATGCCTCGATTGTAACCCTTTTTGGGGCCCTGCAAACCCCTCCATTGATGGTTTCCTGTAAAGGGGCAAGGGAGGGGGCCGGGTCAGCGAAATCGCTTGCGCTCGCTGGAAGAGGGGATGCCCAGCGCTTCCCGGTATTTGGCAACGGTTCGTCGCGCAACGCGGATACCGTCCTCGGCGAGTAGATCGACCAGACGGCTATCCGACAACGGCTTGCGGGGCGGCTCGTCCTGGACCAGCTTGCGGATCCGGGCACGGATCGCCGTGCTGGAATAGGCGTCGCCTTCGCCCTCTCCACCGCCCACATGGCTCGAGAAGAAGAACTTGAGTTCGAACACGCCGCGGGGCGTATGGATGAATTTTTGGGTCGTTACACGGGATATGGTCGACTCGTGCATGTCCACGGCCTGGGCAATATCGGCCAGAATCAATGGTCGCATGGCTTCCTCTCCCTGTTCGAGAAAGTCGAGCTGGCGCGCCATGATCTCACGGCCGACTCGCAGCAGGGTGTCGTTACGGCTGGCCAGGCTCTTCATCAACCAGCGCGCTTCCTGGAGGTGATCCTTGAGAAATTGGTTGTCCTGGCTCTTGTCGGCGCGCCGTACCAGTGCCATGTAATCGGGCTGGATGCGCAGCCTGGGCAGGGCATCGGCATTGAGCTCGACGCGCCAGCCACGCTCGTCATGGCGAGCAAGCAGGTCGGGGGTGATGTAGTTGCCACCCACCTCGGCGAAGTCGCTGCCTGGACGGGGATCCAGTGAGCGAATCAGGGCGATCACCTCTTCCAGGGCGTCGTCATCCAGGCCCAGGCGGCGCTTGAGGAGTCGGCGGTCGTCGCTGGCCAGGGCTTCGAGGAACTGTCGCACGAGACGCCGAGCCTGGGGCAGCAGTGGGGTGTCGTCCGGCAGTGCCGCGAGCTGCAGCATCAGGCATTCGCGCAGGTCACGGGCAAAGACGCCGGTGGGCTCGAACTGCTGCAGGCGCAGCAGTACCTGCTCGACCTCCCGGGTCGGCAGGCCATCGAGACCCTGCTGTCGCAGCCCGTCGCGGATCTCTTCCAGGGGCTGTGCCAGATAGCCGGTACCGTCCACGGCATCGATCAGGCTCTCGGCGATCTGGCGCTGGCGCTCGCTGAGATCGGTCATCGCCAGCTGCCAGATCAGGTGGCTGGTCAGGCTCTGCCCGGCGGCTTGACGCTCGAAATCGGGCCCTTCGCCACTGCCCGTACTGGTGCCGTGGTCGGGGTAGGTATCCGACCAGTCGCTGTCGGTGGAAAGTTCGGAGGGAATCTCGCTGGACCACTCCTCCTCTCGGGCCTCCTCGGCAGTCTGTTCGCCGAAGCCGTCGTCGAGCTCCAGCATGGGGTTGGCTTCCAGGGCCTGCTGGATTTCCTGGCGAAGATCGAGTGTAGAGAGCTGCAGCAGCGCGATCGCCTGCTGCAGCTGGGGAGTCATGGTCAGCTGGGTGCCGACACGGAGTTGCAAGGATGCTTTCATGGCCATGAGAATAGGGGCTCATTTGCCGAAAAATCCCACCCTAGCCCGCCGCGGTTTGACTTGCAAGCGAATTGTTTGCAATAAACATGCCATCCGCAATATTTGTGCCGCTTTATTACATAACTATTGACAACAGTAAGTTGTATGGTCTCGGGCGGCTTGACTAAAGACGAAAGTCCTCACCCAGATAGACTTCCCGTACCCTGCGGTTGGCCAGAATGGCGTCGGAGTCACCTTCGGCGATGATCTGTCCATCCCCGACGATGTAGGCGGTATTGCAGATGTCGAGGGTCTCGCGAACGTTGTGGTCGGTAATCAGGACCCCGATGTCGCGCGCCTTCAGCTGGCGGATGATGCCCTTGATCTCACCGACCGAAATGGGGTCCACGCCGGCAAAGGGCTCATCGAGAAGGATGAAGGCCGGCTCGGTGGCCAGTGCCCTGGCGATCTCGACCCGTCGCCGCTCCCCACCAGACAGGCTCATGCCGAGATTGTCGCGGATATGGGTGACGTGGAAGTCTTCCAGTAACTCCTCCAGGCGCGCCTGGCGACCGCGACGGTCCAGGTCCTCGCGTGTCTCGAGATTCGCCATGATGTTATCCGCCACCGAGAGCTTGCGGAATATCGACGCCTCCTGGGGAAGGTAGCCGATACCGGCGCGGGCGCGCTCGTGCATGGCCGATGCGCTCAGGTCCAGGTCGTCGATGTGGACTTCACCCGCGTCGGCGCGGACCAGGCCGACGATCATGTAGAACGAGGTGGTCTTGCCGGCCCCATTGGGGCCAAGCAGGCCGACGATGCTGCCTTGCTCGATGGAGAGGCTGATATCGTGCACCACGCGGCGTCGCTTGTAGCTCTTGGCCAGGTGGGTTGCCCTCAGGGTCTTCATTGCCACGTCAGCGCTCCGGTTGCAGGGTCATTCGAATCCGCTGACGCCCTTCGACGCCTTCGCTCTCTGAACGTGCCTGAACCACGCGGCGATCGAGGAAGTACTCGAGATAGCCGCCATCGAAGGTATCGCCTCGCTGATGGAGTTCGGCACGGTCGATCAGTTCAACACGTCGTTCGGCGACATGATAGATGATGGTGCGTCCCCATCCGCGCACCACGGGTTCGTCCGGATCGGGCTGCTGCTCGATATAGGCGCGTTCGCCGGTGGCGGTGGCGCGAGTCAGCTCGCCGGCCTGGTTGCGGCGGATCTCCACGCGGTCGCCGGTCAGCTGCATGGTGCCCTGGCGAATGTCCACGTCGCCGGTGTAGACGGCGGTGCCGGCAGTGTCGTCGAGATCGAGCCGGTCGGCCTCGACTTCAATGGGCTGGTCGGCGTCGCGTTGTTGGGCCATGGCCGGGCCGCTTCCCCATGCCATGCCAACCAGCGCCAGGGTGAGCAGCATGCGGGCGGTTGGGCACTTGTGTCGCTTCATGGCGTGAAATCCTCTGGGTTGACGGCGTCGGCCTGGCCCCGCTGGGCGCCTGCCGGGGGGTGGTGGCCGCGGACATTGTCGGTCAAACGTGCGCGGTTGTCATGAATCCAGGCGTCGAAGCGGTCGCCGTGCATGTGTTGGGGCGGTTGCTGGAGCAGGGCGGGGGTCTCGCTCCAGGCGTGTCCGACGTTGGCGTCGAAGTGCAGGATTTCGGTATCGAGCTGCCAGCGCTCTTCAGGCGCAAGCAGGCGGGCGTTCCCGGTCAGCGTCAGCGGGTTGCCGCCGGGTCCGAGTCGCCCTTCGTCGCCATTGGCGATCCAGTGGCGCCCCTCGCGGTCGATCAAATGGGCGACCGGGGTCACCGCCCGGGTCACATCATCGTGGGGCGTGTGTACCAGGCGCGGGCTGTCCAGGCGCTGGTGGGCTTGGCCCTGGGCGTCGAATCGCGTCAGCCTTGCCTCTTCGAGGTAATAGTCCGGCTCGCCGGCGTCGTCGGTAGGTACCGGCCCGGGGGTGGGAGCCTGCCAGGGAGCCAGCCACGCCAGCAGGGCACCAAGACCGAGCAGGATCAGCAGCAGCCAAAGCCGAAATGTGGGACGGGGCAGGCGCTTGGGTAGCATGCGGTCAGTGCTGGACGTGAAGATAGGTATCGACCAGCGCGTCCCGGTGACCCTGGGCTTCGAGCAGGGTGTCGCAGATCTCGCGAACGGCGCCGTGGCCACCTCGGCGTTCGGTTACCCAGTCGGCCAGGGCGTGGATGTAGGGCGGAGCGCCGGGCACGGTGATGCCGATTCCGGCCCGCTGGATGGCGGCCAGGTCAGGGAGGTCATCGCCGCAGTAGGCAACCTGCTCCAGGGAGAGGTCCTTGCGCCGGCAGAGTTCGCGCAGGGTGGCCAGCTTGTCCTCGCAGCTCTGGAAGACGTGGTCGATGCCCAGTGCCGCGGCACGATGGCTGACCATGGGGGATTCGCGCCCCGTCAGCAGGGCCACCTGGATGCCGGCGCGGCGCAGCAGCTTGATGCCCAGTCCGTCCTGGGTATGGAATGCCTTGATCTCCACGCCATCGGCCTGGAAGTAGAGGCGACCGTCGGTCAGTACCCCATCGACATCGAGTGCCAGCAGTCGGATCTGGCGCAGACGGTCGAGGAGGTGGGGGTCATTGATCGGGGTTGCCAGAGCCATGGGCTCTCCTTGGTTCTATGGGTGGTCAGATCACGCCGCTGCGCAGCAGATCGTGCATGTGCAGGGCACCGACCGGGTGCCCCTCGTCGTCGACCACGGCCAGGGCCGTGATCCGGTTGTCCTCCATGACGCGAACCGCTTCGGCGGCCAGCAGGTCGGGAGCGATACGCTTGCCGGGGCGAGTCATGACGTCATCGACCCTCAGCCGGCTGAGGTCATTATGCTGGTCCAGGGTGCGGCGCAGGTCGCCATCGGTATAGACACCAATCAGGTGATTCTGCTCGTCGACCACGCAGGTGAAGCCGAGACCCTGCCGGGACATTTCCAGCAGGGCGTCCCGTAGCGGGCTGCCCAGCGGTACGCTCGGGAGCCGCGTGCCCTGGTGCATGAGATCGGCGACCCGCAGCAGAAGACGCTTGCCCAGGCTCCCTCCCGGGTGGGAGCGGGCGAAGTCCTCGGCGGTGAAGCCGCGGGCTTCCAGCAGGGCGACGGCCAGG
>SKVX01000224.1 GCA_007129225.1 Halomonas sp. | reverse complement strand
TCGCGGAAGGTGATCCCGTGAGGGACCAGCGCCGTGGTCAGCAGGTTGAAATCCGAGCTGTAGGCCAGCAGGTAGCGGTGCAGGGCGGGGTCGTCGGGCATATCGCCGGTCAGTCGAAACCATAGCCGCTTGCGTGAGGGCTGCCCCGTCTCTGCCTCGTCGCCCAGGTGGAGAAACTCGATGGGGTGGCCGGGAAAACGTTCCAGGCGAGTCGAGGGATCACTGTCCAGGTCTTCGGGAAGCGTGACCTTTGGCATGGCCATCTGGTGGGCCATGCTCTGCTCGCTGCCATGGAAGGAGGCACTGCAGAAGAAGATCGGGCGTCCCTTCTGGATGGCGGTGACGCGTCGTGTGGTGAAGCTGGCGCCATCGCGTACGGCATCGACCTGATAGACTACCGGGCGATGAGGATCGCCGGGGCGCAGGAAGTAGCCGTGCAGGGAGTGCACCTGTCGCGCTTCCTTCACCGTTTGCGTGGCGGCCGATAGCGCCTGTCCGAGTACCTGGCCGCCGAACAGCTGGGGCAGGCCGAGATCCTGGCTGTGGCCGCGAAACAGGTTTTCCTCGATCTCTTCCAGGCCGAGCAAGGCAACGAGAGCATTCAGGGCGTCGCTCATGGGAATCCTCAGGGGTGTATCATACGATTGTTTAATGATATCAGCATACACGGAGTCCGAGCCGATGCGCAGTGACGAATTCTACATGCATCGGGCGCTGGACCAGGCCCGGGAAGGGCTGGCTGCCGGCGAGGTGCCGGTGGGTGCGGTAGTGGTGGATGCGGCTGGTGACATCGTTGGGGCAGGCTACAATTCGCCAGTGTCCTGCCATGACCCGAGCGCCCATGCCGAGGTTCGTGCTCTGCGCGACGCGGGAGCCCGGCTGGGCAACTATCGGCTCGACGGCTGCACGCTTTACGTTACCCTCGAGCCCTGCCTGATGTGCACCGGCGCGATCATCCATGCGCGCCTGGCCAAGGTCGTCTATGGTGCGGCGGAACCCCGTACCGGCATGGTGGAGTCCAAGGCCAATCTCTTCGTCCAACCCTGGCACAACCACCGGGTGCAGGTGGAAGGCGGGATCCTCGCCGCGCGAGCGTCGCAACTGCTCAAGGCGTTCTTCGAAACTCGCCGTGAGGCGACCAGGAATGACGAGTCATGATTCGACAGCAATCAGTTCCGGTGCGGCCATGACCCGGTTGCGGCCCCGGGCCTTGGCGCGGTAGAGCGAGTCGGAAGCCGTCCTGTCGGTCGCGGCTGTCAGCGGATCGGTGGCACGATCTCGAACAGCAGGCCGTCGTCATCGACGGCCTCACCATTCAGGTCATTGAGCTGAAGGTACTGCTGCTGGCTGCGATCGACATAGGTCAAAATTTCGTAATAGCGGCGGATATTGCGCACGTAGATCACCGGCTCGCCGCCGCGGGCATAGCCATGGCGGGTCTGGCTGTGCCATTCCCGTTTCTGAAGCAACGGCAGGGCTTCGCGAACGTCCTCCCAGCGATCGGGGTCGCGGTCGAGCTGCTCGGTGATCCTGCGTGCATCGTAGAGGTGGCCCAGGCCGACATTGTAGGCGGCCATGGCCATGAACAACCGGTCTTCTCCCTGGATCGAGTCGGGCAAACGATCCTTGACGTGTCGCAGGTAGCGCGCACCGCCATCGATGCTCTGTGCCGGGTCCAGGCGGTCATCGACGCCCATCTCGCCGGCGGTGGGCAGGGTCAGCATCATCAGGCCGCGAACACCGGTGGGGGAGGTGGCCTCGGGATCCCAGTGCGATTCCTGGTAGCCCAGCGCCGCCAGCAGCTTCCAGTCGAAGCCCGTGTTGCGGGCGGCCTGCCGAAACAGCGTCGTGTAGTCGGGCAGGCGTTCGTGAAGGTGGGCGATGAAGACCCGGGCACCGACGTACTCCAGGTAGTCGTCGTGACCGAAATGGCGGTCGACCAGGTCGTCGAGAACGCCCTCTTGCTGCAATTGCTGAAGGAATCGGTTGGCCTCCTGCTGCAGGCGCAGGCCGCCATGTGCAGGGAAGGCCCAGGCCATGGAGAGTGGCTGGCCGATCGTGAAGCCGCGCTCGACGCCGGGAAAGAAGATGCGGTTGATCCGGAACTGATGGTCGTAGAGCACGGCGGCATCGAGATTGCCACTCTCCACGCGGCTGAGCAGTTCGGGGACCTCGACATCGGGCGATTCACGCCAGCCAAGTTCGGGATATTCGGCCTGTAGTTCGCGCAGGGCCTGATCGGCGCCGGAGCCGCGGATGGTGCCGATCTCCAGGCCGGCCAGGCCTTCCGGTTCGTTGACGGGCGGCAGGCCGCGCCGATAGACCAGCACCGGCTGCAGGTCGAGGATCGCCCGGCTGAAGATCAGACCTTCCAGCGTCGGATCCAGGGGCAGCGTGGCGGCACCCAGATCCCCTTCCCGGCGCACGGCGTCTATCACACTCATGATGTGGTGGCTGGCGTCCAGGGTCAGGCTGACGTCGAGGTGGTCGGAAAAGCGGCGCATCAGCTCGTACTCGAACCCGGTCGGGCCATGGCGGCCTTCATAGTAGGTCGTCGGCGTGTTCCGTGTGTGCACACTGAGAAAATCCCGCTCACGCACGGCCTCGAGCAGGTCGTCTGGCGGGGTGAAAGGCCGGTGGGGTAGCAGGTACAGCATCACACCCAACAGCAGCAGGGCAGCAAGGCGCAGACGGCGCTGCGCTTGTCGACTCATGGGTTCGGGCATTTAGGCGACGGTCAGCGATGAGGGCTTTACGATAACGTTACAAGAAGCCGGTGTCATCCGGCGGATTTCGCCCCACCCCTGCTTTCCAGTATCATGTCCGCTTTCTGCGCCGCGTATGCGGCCCCTTCCTACGCTTGCTTCAGAGGCTCCAACGACATGCTCGAACTTCGAGGCGCGCCTGCCCTTTCCGCTTTCCGTCATGACAAGCTGCTGGCTGCCCTGCGCGCGCGGGTTCCCGAGGTCGAGTCCCTGCACGCCACCTATGTGCATTTCGTCGATCACGACGGTGAGTTGTCCGACGATGAGCGGCAGGTGCTCGATCGCCTGCTCGACTATGGCATCCAGAGCGATGGCATCCAGGGCGATGTTACGAGTGACGCCAGCGTCGAGGGGCAACTGTTTCTCGTCGTGCCACGCATCGGCACCCAGTCCCCCTGGTCCTCCAAGGCCACCGATATCGTGCACAACTGCGGCCTTACGCGGATCCATCGCCTGGAGCGAGGCATTGCCTACCGTGTCGTGCTCAAGGCGCCGATGTCCGAGACCGCCTTTGTCGCCATCGTGGAGACCCTGCACGACCGCATGACCGAGAGCGTGCTGGCCGACGCATCCGACGCCGCCAGGCTGTTTGCCCATCATGAGCCGGCACCGCTGGGCCAGGTGGATATCCTCGATGGCGGACGCAGTGCCCTGGAGACGGCCAACGGCGAGCTGGGGCTGGCCCTGGCCGATGACGAGATCGACTACCTGTTGGCGGCCTTCAAGGAGCTGGGGCGCAACCCCACCGACGTCGAGCTGATGATGTTTGCCCAGGCAAACTCCGAGCATTGTCGCCACAAGATCTTCAATGCCGACTGGGTGGTGGACGGTGAGCCGCAGTCGCACTCGCTGTTCAAGATGATCAAGAACACCTTCAATGCCTCGCCGGACGACATCCTATCGGCCTACAGCGACAATGCCGCGGTGATTCGGGGCAGCGAGGCGGGGCGATTCTTCCCGGCGCCGCTGACCGGCAAGGCTGCCGAGCGTGCTATCTACGGCGCACGGCACGAGCCGATCCATATCCTGATGAAGGTGGAGACCCACAACCACCCCACGGCCATCGCCCCCTATCCCGGGGCCGCTACCGGTGCCGGCGGCGAGATCCGGGATGAGGGCGCCACCGGCATCGGCGGCAAGCCCAAGGCGGGCCTCACCGGCTTCACCGTTTCCAACCTGCGCATTCCCGAGTTCGTGCAGCCCTGGGAGGCCTTCGACTATGGCAAGCCGGACCGGATGCAGTCGGCGCTGTCGATCATGCTCGAGGGACCCATCGGCGGCGCCTCCTTCAACAACGAGTTCGGGCGCCCCAACCTTGCCGGTTACTTCCGCACCTTCGAGCAGGATGCCATGGGCGCCGGGGGCATCGAGCGGCGTGGCTACCACAAGCCGATCATGATCGCCGGCGGCTACGGCAACATTCGCGATGGCCATGTCCAGAAGGGGGAGATCCCCGTCGGTGGCAAGCTGATCGTCATGGGCGGCCCGGCCATGCTGATCGGCCTGGGTGGCGGTGCGGCTTCCTCCATGGCCTCCGGCACCTCGAGCGCCGACCTCGATTTCGCCTCGGTACAGCGCGAGAACCCGGAGATCGAGCGCCGGGTCCAGGAAGTGATCGATCGCTGCTGGGCCCTGGGTGAGGACAACCCCATCCGATTCTTTCATGACGTGGGCGCCGGTGGCCTGTCCAACGCACTGCCGGAGCTGGTCAAGGACGGCAACCGTGGCGGGCGCTTCGACCTGCGTGCCGTACCCAACGCCGAACCGGGCATGAGTCCGCTGGAGATCTGGTGCAACGAGGCCCAGGAGCGTTATGTGCTGGCAGTGGCACCGGAGGACCTCGAGACCTTCGATACGCTCTGTGTCCGGGAGCGTTGCCCCTACGCCGTGGTTGGCGAGGCCACCGAGGCTCACCACCTGGAAGTGCGCGACGGCCATTTCGACAGCCGGCCGGTCGACCTGCCGATGAGCGTGCTGTTCGGCAAGCCGCCGAAGATGCAGCGCGAGTTCGAGCGGGAGAGCCGGGAGCTGTCGAGCGTGATGCTCGACAACCTGGACCTGCGTGAAGCCATGGAGCGCGTGTTGCGCCTGCCCACCGTCGCTTCCAAGGGCTTCCTGATCACCATCGGCGACCGCACCATCACCGGCATGGTGGCCCGCGACCAGATGGTCGGCCCCTGGCAGGTGCCGGTGGCTGACGTGGCTGTAACCACCGCCAGCTACGACACCCATGCCGGTGAGGCCATGGCCATGGGCGAGCGACCGCCGGTGGCCTTGATCGACCCCGCCGCCAGCGCCAGGCTGGCGGTCGCCGAGGCGATCACCAATCTGGCGGCGGCGCCCATCGACAAGCTGGGTGACATCAAGCTTTCCGCCAACTGGATGAGTGCCGCCGACCACGTCGGTGAAAACCAGGCGTTGTATGACGCCGTCCATGCCGTGGGCATGGAGCTCTGCCCGGCGCTGGGCATTGCGATTCCGGTAGGCAAGGACTCCATGTCGATGCGTACCGCCTGGACGACACAGGATGCCAAGGGCGAGCCGGAAGAGAGGCGTGTCACCTCGCCGCTCTCCCTGGTCGTCACCGGCTTTGCCCCGGTCACCGATGCCATGGCCACCCTGACCCCGCAGATCAACCTGGAGCAGGACGAATCCGACCTGATCCTGATCGACCTGGGTGCGGGCAAGAACCGCCTGGGCGGTTCGGCCCTGGCCCAGGTCTACGGCCAGGTGGGTGATGCCTGCCCCGACCTGGACGATCCGGAGGACCTCAAGGCGTTCTTCGCGGTGATCCAGGGCCTCAACCGTGACGGCAAGCTGCTGGCCTACCATGATCGTAGTGACGGCGGGCTTCTGGTGACGCTGCTGGAGATGGCCTTTGCCGCCCACGCAGGCCTGGAGATCAAGCTCGATTGGCTGGTCGACGAGCCTGCCGATGCCGTGGATGCGCTGTTTGCCGAGGAGCTCGGTGCGGTGATCCAGGTCAACCGTCAATACACGGAAGAGGTGCTGGCCCAGTTCGCCGGCGCGGGCATCGAGACCTGCGGCGTCATTGCCCGGCCGCGCTACGACGACCAGGTCCGGGTGACCCTCTTCGAGGAGCCCCTGCTGGAGACCACTCGACTGCTGGCCCAGCGCACCTGGGCAGAGACCAGCTACCGGTTGCAGGCCCTGCGTGACAACCCGGAGTGTGCCAAGAGCGAGTACGACGGCCTGCTCGACAGCCGCGACCCCGGTCTTTCCGCCAGCCCCACCTTTGATGTGGACGAGGATATCGCCGCGCCTTTCGTCAACACGGCTCGGCCGGCGATGGCAGTCCTGCGTGAACAGGGCGTGAACGGTCAACTGGAGATGGCCTGGGCTTTCGATCGTGCCGGTTTCGAGGCCGTTGACGTGCATATGAGCGATATCCTCGAAGGGCGCGTCGGCCTCGAGTCGTTCAAGGGCCTGGTCGCCTGTGGTGGCTTCTCCTATGGCGACGTGCTGGGCGCCGGCGGTGGCTGGGCCAAGTCGGTACTGTTCAACGAGCGGGCACGGGAGCAGTTTGCCGCCTTCTTCGCCCGGGATGACAGCTTCGGCCTGGGCGTCTGCAACGGCTGCCAGATGTTCGCCCAGTTGAGGGAGCTGATTCCCGGCACCGAGAACTGGCCGCGCTTCGTGCGCAACGAGTCCGAGCAGTTCGAAGCGCGGGTGGCCATGGTCCAGGTGGAGAAGAGCCCCTCGATCCTGCTGGCCGGCATGGAGGGCTCTCGCCTGCCCATCGCCGTGGCACATGGCGAGGGGCGTGCCGAATTCCGCGACAGCGCTCATCTGCGCAGCATGCAGGGCAGCGAACGGGTGGCGCTGCGCTATGTGGACAACTACGGCCAGGTGACCAGCCACTATCCGGCCAACCCCAATGGATCGCCGTCCGGCATCACCGGTCTGACCACGCCGGATGGGCGGGTAACGATCATGATGCCGCATCCGGAACGGGTGGTTCGTGCCGTCACCAACTCCTGGCGCCCGGCGGAGTGGAGCCAGGATGGCGCCTGGATGCGGCTGT
>SKVX01000034.1 GCA_007129225.1 Halomonas sp. | reverse complement strand
CAGCGATCCGGGTCCATGGCGATGCCCGCTGGGCCGATGGTCATTGGGACGTGACCCTGGTACGCGCCATGGATACCGGAAGCCCGCTGGACGACAAGACCTTCCGCGAACAGGGGCGCTACGACATCGGTATCGCAGTGCACCGGGACGCCACCGGCAGCCGCTGGCACTATGTCTCGCACCCCTACACCCTGGGGCTGGGCCGCGAGGCCGATATCCAGGCCATGGCCTTCCAGGGTGATACACCCGACTGGTCCGACGACTGGTTCGAGATGACGCTCTTCTACCCCGGTCAGGTCAACTGGCCGCTGCTGATCAGCCGCGCCCACGCCGGCGCCGAGGATATCGCCGAAGGCACGCCGGTACGCAGCCGCCACAGCGAGAAGCAGCTTGCCCTATATGGTGTGGAGATGGAGTTCAACAATGCCATCACCCGCCAGTGGGGCCTGACCCTCTTTGCCGGGCTGCTCGCCATGCTCGGTGTCACCCTCGGCCTGCTGCCGAGCTTCACCCGCCACCGCCAGGGAGGTCGCTGACATGGCCGCCACACACCACATGCTCATTCACTTCCCGCTGGCCTTCTGGGCCCTCGCCACCCTGATGATCCTCTATGGGGCCGTGATGACCGGCCGGCTGGCGGAACTCTGCCGCGCCGCCCTGCTGCCAGTGCTGGTGCTCAGCCTGCTGGGCGCCCTGGCCGGCATCGTCAGCGGCTTCCTGATCTGGCCGCTTGAGGCCAATCTCCACAGCCCGCTGGCGCGCAACCATATCCTGATGGCGTTCTGGTCGCTGGGCATCTTCACCATGCTCACCGTATTGGTCTGGCGGGCCGGCGAGGCCGCCTTCGACGGCGCCCGCCGCTGGGCGCTGGTGATCCTGGCACTGGTCGGTGGCCTATTCTTCGCCACCGCCGGCACCCTGGGAGGGCACCTTCTGGGCTCCTCCACCGCGTTCTCCCAAATCATCGATCTGCTCGGCTGGGAGGTCTACACCACCTTCTACAGTCCGCTGTGGGTCATCGCCGTCATGGTAATCATCGGCCTCGCCCTGGGGGCGCTCGGCATCATGAGCCAGCGCAGAAGCGGCTGACATCCACGCCATCTACCACAGTGCTCTCTCCCACAGGAAGAAGGCCCCGCCATGGCGGGGCCTTCGTCGTCGAATGGAGTACCGGACAGCGCTCGCTATTCGAAGCTGAAGCGCGGCTCCGGCGCCTCGGGCAGCAGTGCCGCACAGGTGCGCACCTTCTCGAGCAGCTCACCGTGACTATTCGCCACCAGGTTGACGTGGCCAAGCTTGCGCCCGGGGCGTTCGCTCTTGTCGTAGCGGTGCAGGTGCGCATCATCGATGGCGAGGATTGCCGCCGGGTCGCCCTCCTGGCCGATCACGTTGACCATGCAGGTGGGTTGCCGAGCCGAGGTGTCACCCAGCGGCAGGCCCTGGATCGCCCGCAGGTGGTTCTCGAACTGGCTGGTCACGGCGCCGTCCATGCTCCAGTGGCCGGAGTTGTGCACCCGCGGCGCCATCTCGTTGGCCAGCAGCTGGCCGTCACGGGTCTGGAACAGCTCGAGAGTCAGCACGCCGACGTAGTCGAGTTCGTCGAGCAGCGCGCGGATATAGCCATCCGCGGTCTGTTGCACCGCGTCGTCGAGATCCGGCATCGGCGCCAGCGAATAGCGCAGGATGCCATCGACGTGCAGGTTCTCGGCCATGGGATAGAAGGCCACCTCACCCTCTCTGCCACGCACGGCGATGATCGATACCTCGCGGACGAAGTCGACGAAGGCCTCGACGATCAGCCGGGGGTGGTTGATGCTGCGCCAGGCCTCGGTGGCCTCGGCCGAGTCGCGGATCACTGCCTGGCCCTTGCCGTCGTAGCCTTCTGTAACCGACTTGGCTACCACCGGCGTGCCCAGCTCGCGGGCCGCCGCCTCGAGTTCCTCGGCGCTCTCCACCAGGCGATAGGCCGGGGTGGGAATGCCCAGACGGTCGAACAGCGCCTTCTCCTCGGCGCGGTTCTGACAGATGCGAATCGCCTCGCTCGAAGGATAAACCGGCCTCAGCTCCTCGATGGCCTGCACCAACGCCACGGGCAGGTGCTCGAACTCGTAGGTGACGAGATCGACCTTGGCGAGGAAGTCGTCGAGATGATGCTGATCCGTATACACCATGACATCGCCGATGCCCGCACTGGGATGGCCGGTGGTATCGAGGAAGGTGAAACGATTGGCCAGGGGATAACCGGCCAGGGCCAGCATGCGGCCGAGCTGGCCGGCACCGAGTACACCGATATTCATGTCGCTACTCCTCTCGCAGGCTCATTCGGAGCGAGGGTCGGGGTTGTCGAGCACCGCCTGGGTCTGCTCGGCACGGAAGGCCTCGACGGCGGCGCGCACCGTCTCGTCCTGCAGGCCGACGATCTGTGCAGCCAGCAGGCCCGCGTTGGTGGCTCCCGCCTTGCCGATGGCAAGGGTTCCCACGGCGATGCCGCCCGGCATCTGCGCGATGGAGAGCAGCGAGTCGAGCCCCTTGAGCGCCTTGGATTCCACCGGCACGCCGAGCACCGGCAGCGGCGTCTGGGACGCCACCATGCCCGGCAGGTGAGCGGCTCCACCGGCCCCGGCGACGATCACTTGCAAACCACGCTCGGCGGCGCCCTTGGCGTAGTCGAACAGCAGGTCCGGCGTGCGATGGGCGGAAACCACGCGGGTCTCGTACGGGACACCCAGGCGTTCGAGCATCGCCACCGCGTGTTCCATGACCGGCCAGTCGGACTTCGACCCCATGATCACGCCTACGCGTGGCTGCTCGTTGGAGGACTGCATGTGCGGCTCCCGAATGATGATGCTGGAAAGCGAAGGGCAGGTATTCTAACGGCGCCCGCAGGCGCCGTCATCTTGACCATTCGAACAACAGGCGGCACGGCAGCCGCCAGCCGGACTCAGCCGCTGCGAATGCCAGTCGCAGCCAGCTCCCGCCGATGGGCGACCCAGTTGCCGCCAATGGCCAGAGTCATCACCACCACACCCGCGATCTCCGCGGTCAGGTCGGGATAGAATACCGCCACGATGGCCGGCACGATGGCCAGGCGCGACAGCAACGACATGCGGGTGAAAAGATACCCTTCCAATGCGGCGGCAAAGGCGCAAAGCGCCAGGATCGCGATCACCCCGTTCCAGATCACCACCGGCACCGGACCGCCGACGATGATCTCCGGATTGAAGACCATGAACATCGGGATCAGGTATAGCCCCTTGGCGAATTTCCAGGCCTGGAAGCCGGTTGCCATCGGCTTGCTGCCGGCAATCGCTGCCCCGGCGAAACCGGCCAGCGCTATCGGTGGCGTGACATTGGAGTCCTGGGAGTACCAGAACACCACCAGGTGCGCGATCAGCAGCGGAATACCAAACTCGGCCGTCAACGCCGGGCCGACCAGCACGATCAGCACGATATAGCTGGCGGTGACCGGCAGCCCCATGCCCAGTACCAGGCTGGCCAGTAGCACCATCAGTAGCGCCAGCACGATATTGCCGCCGGAGAACGCCATCATCATGGCGGAGAACTTCAGCCCGAGACCGGTGAGCCCCACGATGCCGACGATGATGCCGGCCACCGCACAGGCCATGGAAACCGCCACGGCATTGCGTGCGCCCAACTCCAGCCCTTCGATCAACTTGACGAAGCCGGCCCATAGCATGAACCCGGTACTCGCCAGGGTGACCCTCTGCCCCTGCTGCGGAGCGACGAAGAAAAACCACACCGCGTAGCGCAGCACAGCCACGACCACCATGGTGATCACGGCGTAGAAGCCGACCCGCATCGGCGACATGTTCATCACCAGCAGATAGACCAGCACGCCAAGCGGTAGCAGGAAGTGCCAGCCGTCGCGCATGACCTGTCGCATCTGCGGCAGCTCCGAGCGCGGCATACCCTGCATGCCCTGTTTCAAGGCGATGATATGCACGAAGAGATAGACGGTGGCGAAATACATGATGGCCGGCAGCACGCTGACCTTGACCACCTCGAGGTAGGGAACCCCCGTGTACTCGGCGATCAGGAAGGCACCGGCCCCCATCAGCGGCGGCATGATCTGCCCACCGGTAGAGGCCGCCGCCTCGATGCCCCCGGCCTGGTGCGGCTTGTAGCCCAGGCGTTTCATCAAGGGGATGGTGAAGGCCCCGGTAGTCACCACGTTGGCGATGGCACTGCCCGAGATCGACCCCATGCCGGCGGAGGCGATGACCGCCGCCTTGGCCGGGCCGCCCCGCTGGCGTCCGGTGGCGGAGTAGGCCATGTCGATGAAGAACTTGCCCGCCCCGGTGCTCTCGAGGAAGGCGCCAAACAGCACGAAGACGAAGATGAAGGTCGCCGCCACCCCCAGCGGCAGGCCGAAGATCCCTTCCTGTCCCAGATAGAGCTGCCCCACCACCCGATCGATGTTGTAACCACGGTGCTCGAGAATGCCCGGCAGGAACTGGCCCAACCAGGGCAACTCGCCGCGAGGCCCGGCGAAGGCGTAGAGAATGGCAACGACGCCGATGATGGTCATGCCCAGTCCCACCGCCCGGCGGCTCGCCTCCAGCACGGTGATAGTGGCGATGCAGCCAACCAGGATATCGGTCTGGCTCCAGAAACCGGCACGCGAGATGATCTCATCGAGAAAGAGCACCAGATAGCCCCCGGTGAGCAAGGCCCCGCCCAGGAAAAGGATATCGATGGCCCAGCCCAGCACACCGCGCTTGCGCCTGGGACCAAACACCGGAAAGATCAGGAAGGCCAGCAGCATGATCAGCATCAGGTGGATGGTGCGCTGGTAGAACAGCCCCAACGGCTGGATGCCGGCGGAGTAGAGCTGGAACAGGGAGAGCGCCACGGCCACCAGCGTGATCAGCCAGAGTATCGGCCGGGCCTGGATGGCATTGCCACCGGGTGTGGTGACGGGAGGATTACTGGAGTCGCTCATGCACGCCTCAATAGGGAGTGATTGTTGGGGAATGCAGGTGAATGATCACCCGTTCGCCGGCGGCCTTGTCACTGATGCTCAGCCGACGCTCCTCATACAGCAGACGATGGTCCACCTTCGGGGATCCGACCCGAAGGCGGTAACGGTTCCCGGGTACCGGTTCGTCGATCTCTTCGATCCAATAGCCGCCCTGGCCATCCGGCACCTGGCGCCCCCTTCCTGGGACATGGCCCAGTCCTGCCGCAAAGTCGGGCTGATGGCTACGCTCGAGTACCATCTGCCCTGCAAGGTGGCGATAGCAGTCCTGCACGCGAATGCCGGTCACGGAGTGATTCCACTCCAGGCACCAGCGCTCCCCCTCCGGCATGGGCAGCATGAGTATGAGGCGATCGTCCTCGCCCCGCACCTCGAGACGTGCCAGCTCGTCGGCAACGGCCGGAACCGCTGTCGATACGATCGCCAGTGCCAGGCCGAGAACCAAGGTACGGAAAGTCGCCGGCCCGAGGGCACGGCGACTTTCGTGGGTTATCGAGGCACGCATCCTCAGTGCCCGATAGGAAGGGTCATTCCGCCCGTTGGTGGTCTGCCACCTCGGCACCGACTTCCTCGTAGTAGCGCAGCGCACCGGGGTGGAAAGCGATCGGCGTGGAGTTGACACTGAACTCGACGGTGGTGTCGTTGGCTGCCGGATGGACGGCGATCAGCTCATCGGTGTGTTCGAACAGTATCCTGGTGACCTGATAGGCCATCTCCTCATCCAGCTCGGTGCTCACCGCCAGAACGTTGGGGATGCTGATGGTCTGAACAGCCTCCTCCATGCCCTCGTAGAGGCCTGCACGAAGCTCGTAGGCGGCAAAGGTCGGCTCGGCTTCACGTGCATTCTCGATCTCCTCGTCGGTGAAACCGATCAGGCGAATGTCGCGAGTGGTCGCCAGGTTGAGAATCGAGCTGGTGGGCGGCCCCACGCTCCAGAAACCGGCATCGATGTCGCCATCGCGAATCGCATCGGCGGTTTCGTTGAAGTTCAGCCGCTGGGGCGTGAAATCGTCATAGCTGATGCCGTTGGCTTCCAGCAGGGCGCGGGCGTTGAGCTCGGTACCGCTGCCCGGCGCACCGACGGAGACGCGCTTGCCCTCGAGATCGCTCAGTGAATGCACATCGGAATCGGCCAGCGTGACCAGTTGCACCGCGTTGGGGTAGATCGAAGCCAGGGCGCGAATATTCTCGAGCTGACGGCCTTCGAAGTCCCCGGTGCCGCTGTAGGCCTGGAAGACGGTGTCCGCCAGTGCCAGGGCAACATCGGAGTCGCCACGCCATACCAGCCCCATGTTCTCCACGGAAGCACCCGTCACCTCGGCCACGGCGCTGGCACCCTCGATATGGTTGTTGATCAGCTCCGCCAAGCCGCCACCGTAGGGATAGTAGGTACCACCGGTACCGCCGGTAGCGATCGAAAGCTGCTGGGCTACTGCCATGGGTGCTGTGACCAGCAGCGAGGCTGCCACTGCATACTTGAGAACTCGCATGGAATTCCTCCATCCTGAAACCGGATTGTTCGTGTTGTAGAAATCGATCTGGCGTACCGGGGCGAACCCGGCCACAACAAGAAACTAGCATGCCCCTTGGCTGAGGCGCTAATCGACAGTTTCTACGTTATTGTAAATTTTCTGCAATTCCACCTTGGTCGGCTCAGCCCGACAAGCCATCTGGTCGTGCGCTGAGCAGCATGCGTCCGAAGCTCATCAGATTTTGCGCGAGATACCCCGTACTTCTAGTGCGGGGAGGGATAGCGCGTCGTCCGTCAGGACGACCCTGTTCTCGCTGCCTCCTTCTGGGTGGTTGCTATCTTCACAAAAAT